>NZ_JBFAMU010000020.1:0-25756 GCF_040656655.1 Micromonospora sp. NPDC049799 | reverse complement strand
GGACGAAGCGCGGCACGCCGAGCTGCGCCGGCGGGCACGTCCACGGCAGCGAAGGGCCGGAGGGAAGGGCCGGCAGCCGTCGCGCCCAGTACTCCCGGTCCCGATCGCGGCGGGCCAGCTCGGCCGGATCCCGCTCGCGGCGGGCCAGCAGGTCGGCGAAGGTGAGCGTCGGGTACGGAAGCTCCGCGTCGGGGTCGGCGACGTACCGGCCCCACTCCCGCATCAGCAGCATCCAGCTCGTCAGGTCGAGCATGATGATGTCCAGGCCGACGTGCACCCGGGTACGCCCGTCCGGCAGCAGCGTCGCGCGCAGGTCGAACAGCGGCCAGCGCCCGACCGGCCGTAGCTGGTGTGAGCACTCCTCACGGAGCCGGGCGAGCGTCACCTCGGGCTGGCTGTCGCCGCGCAGGTCGGTGCGGGCCAACCGGTAGGGCGGCACATCGGTGAGCGTGTGCTGTCGGATGTCCTCCCCCACCACCGTCCGCAGCATCGGGTGCCGGCTCACCACCCGGTTCCACGCCTCCTCCAACCGCCGCACGTCCCGCTCCGGGTCCCCGTCCGGTCGGCGGTCGTACTCGAAGTAGAAGTAGGTGGCCACCCCACCGAGCGGGAACGACGGATCACGTCCGACGAGGTAGGCGGTCTGGATCGGGGTGAGCGGGAAGCCGGCGCCATCCGGCCCTGGGTGAGCCGGCGCCACGTCCCGGCCGGGGACGAGTGCCGGGCCCGTGCCTTCGCCGGCGATGTCCGCCGCCAACGTTTGCGCGGTGGCCTTGTCCAGGAAGGCTGTCAGTGGCAGCTCCACCCCCAGGTCGTCGCGGATCCGGCGGCGCAGCCGCACCGCCGAGAACGACTCCAGTCCCGCCTCGGTGAGCAGCTGATCCGGATCCACATCGGACGGGTCGACGCCGAGCACGTCGGCGATGCAGTCGACAACGGCGGCCAGCTCAGGCAGAGATGGCGCGGAGGGCACGGTCATGCGGCAGTCCTTCCGGGCGCGGGCGCTGCCCATTAGACCATGCAAACGAAAACCGTTTCCAGTCTCAATAGACGTCGCTTCGCCCGTCACAACGGAACCAACCGGGACTGGGGAGCGACTACCAGGGCGACCCAGCAGGCTTCCTGCTTGCGGTCGGCTACGGAGGAGGGGCAGAGCGGGCGCGGCCTGGGCTCACACATGCTCGCCGGCTGGGATCACCTGCTGTTCGTCGGCGGGATTCTGCTCCTGGCCGGCGAGATCCGGCGGGCTGCCAGCTGATCTCCCTCTTCGCGCTCGGGCACAGCGCCGCCCTCTGCACCGCCACCGTCGCCGACTAGGCACGTCAACCCGGTCCTGGTCGACATCGTGGTCGCGCTGAGCCTGGTGTTCGTCGGCGTGGTCGGCCTGCGCGGCAGACCGAACAACTGGGCCTGGCTCGCCGCCGTCGTGCTCGCCTTCGGCCTCGTCCACGGCCTCGGCCTGGCCACCCGGCTGCAGGACATCGGCCTGCCCGCCGGCGGGCTGGTTCCTCGGGTGCTGGCCTTCAACCTGGGCGTGGAGATCGGGCAGCTCATCGCGGCCGTGGCCTGGTTCATGATCGGCGACGTGCTGCGTCACCACCTGCCCCGCCTGCGCGACGTTCGGCTGTCGCACGGCGCGCTGATCGCTGCCGGTGCCGTCGCCGTCACCGTCCTGGCGGCCACCTCCGGTCGGGACGCGCTGCGGCCGGTCCGGGCGGCTGCCGAGCCGGCGGGCAGCTCCGAGGTCCGCAACCGCACCGAGACGTTCCCCGCCGGCAACGCCCACCCGGTCAAGGACTTCTTCGAACCCGGCGAGACCGTGCCCGCGACGTCCTTCGGGCACATCATCGGCGACGGGTACGTCATCGTCACCTACCGGCCCGACCTGCCCACCGAGCAGCTCGCCCCGGTGCGGACCTTCGTCACCGACCCCACCGCCGGCCGGGTCGTCGGCGGCTCCGCCACCGGCCGGACAGAGGCGGTCAAGGCCGTCCACGCCTACCGCACCATCGCCTGCGACACGGTGGACATCGACGCGGTCCGCCAGTTCACCCGCGACTGGTTCGCCGACCCCCGCTCCAGACCCGCCGAATAGCCCCAGCGCCAGTCATGCCTGACCACCAGCACATCGGCGTGAACCGCGGCCGATTGCTGGCCCAATTGCTACCGCTCGTGCCGAGGGAGCTGACCCACACTCGCGGCATCGGACCAGGCAGCGCCAGACCCATGGCCGATACTCGCGGGCACAGCGGGCGGGCCGGGATGTTCCCCGGCCCGCCGTAGCGCTCGATCAGGTCGGCAGCGCCCTACGGCTGCATCTCGTACGCCCCGGAGAGCGCCTCGACCTGCGCCCAGACGGCGGCGGTGCGGGACGCGTCGGGAATCGGGCGGCGCAGATGCGCCACCGCCCAGGCGGCCTGCGCCTCGGTGGTGGCCGCCTTGCCGTACAGGTCTGTCGCGAAGGCGGAGAAGTCCCCGACGAGTACCGCGAAGATCTCATCGAGCAGGTGGCGGTCCAGGGCGGTCAGCTCGGCCTGTTCCAGGATCAGCTGACCGTAGACGACCAGCGCGAAGAGCTGGCCGAGGGTGAGCAGGAAGTCCAGGTCGCGTTGCTGATCGTCGTCCGGGGCGTGGGCACGCAACAGGTCGCAGAGTCCGTCGGCCTGTTCCCGGAGCACCGCGACGTTCGGGATGTCGGCGTACGCGTCGTATGCGCTGCGCCAGTCGTGGAACCGGATCGCCCCGAGGCCGCGGGCCGGCCCCTGCTGAAAGAGGAACTGGTCGTCGGTGGGGTCCTGACGGGTCGGCACCGGCGCGAAGTCGGCCGGTTGGAACAGGTAGTTCGGCATGAACTTCAGGATCAGGGCAAGGTTGACGTGCACGGTGCCCTCAAGCTTCGGCAGGCCACGGATGTCCTTGGCGGCCTTGTCGAAATAGGTGTCCGCCTCGAAACCCTTCGCGGCGATCACATCCCACAGCAGGTCGATCACCCGCTCGCCCTCGGTGGTGACCTTCATCTTGGTCATCGGGTTGAACAGCAGGTACCGCCGGTCGTCAGGGCCCGCTGACCGGAAGTAGTCGGTGGCGCGGTCGCTGAACAACTTCATCGCGACCAGCCGGGCGTACGCGTCGGTGAGCTCGCGCCGCACGTGCGGGAAGTCGGTGACCTGCTTACCGTAGAGCACCCGCCGGTGCGCGTGGGTGACTGCCTCGTACATCGCGTGCTCGCAGATGCCGATGGAAGCGGTGCAGAGGTTGAACTTGCCGACGTTGACGGTATTGAGCGCTGCGTCGAACGCGGCCTTGCCCGTGTGCAGCACGTCCTCGCCGCGTACCGGGTAGTCCTCGAGCCGGAACTCGCTGACGTACATCTGCCCATTCACGATGTTCTTGACCAGGCGGTAGGCGGGGTGGCGGCTGTCCGCGGCGAAGAAGACGTAGCCGTCAGGCCCCTCGACGTCGGCGCGGCGGCCGAAGACGGAGACAAGGCCGGCGACGTTGCCGTTGCCGATGTAGTACTTGCCGCCGTTGGCCCGGAATCCGTCCGCGCCGTCCGGAGTGAGGATCATGTCCGTGGAGTAGATGTCGGCGCCGTGGCTGCGCTCGGACAGGCCGAACGCCATGACATGGCCGTCGGCGAGCAACTGGGCTGCGCGGGCGCGGGCGGTCGGGTTCGCGCTCTGCCACACCGGCCCGAGACCCAGGACGGTGACCTGCCAGGTGTACCAGTAGCCGAGACCGTAGAAGCCGAGGATCTCGCTGAGCGCGGCGTTGCGCGCGGTGTCCCAGCGTCTCCCCGCGGCCCCGCCACCATCAGCTGCCGGCGTCAGGAATGTCGCGAACAGGCCCTCCTTCGCGACGAAGTCCAGGAAGTCGCCGTACCAGGCCCGGTCGTTGTAGCTGTCGACCAGCGCCTTCTTGCCGCGGTTCTCGAAGAAGTCGACGGTGGCGCGTAGCAGCCTGCGCGTCTCGTCGTCGAGGTGTGCGGGGTCGTAGGTGCGCGGGTTCAGCAGCAACGGGTTCGCCATGGTGGCATTGCCTTCCTGGGGGTCAGCGGCCGAGGCCGTGGAGGGTTTCGAGGACGTCGCCGAGCCAGTCGAGGACCATCCGCTCGTACGCGACACCGCCCCGCAGCACGACGTGCTGCAACCGCCGGCCTGCGTCGAGCTCGCCGGCGTCGGGAAAGTCACGCCGCTCGCCGGCCAGATAGCTGTTGAGGGTGGCCTCATGGTCGGCGCGGTACCGCTCGACCTCGGCGATCAGCGCAGCTCGGCCGGCAGCGTCGTCGAACGCCGCGCCGCGGATCTTCACGGCCAGCTCGTGCCGGACCGTCTCCGGCCGGACGGGCTCCCGCAGCCAGCTCGTGAGCACCGCCCGGCCGGCCGCGGCTGCGGAGTAGCGCCTCTTGTCGGGGCGACCATCCTGGCCGATCTCCTCGGCGGTGACCCAGCCGTCGGTCTCCATCCGCCTGAGGACGCGATAGATCTGCTGGTGGGTGGCGGTCCAGAACCGGCCGATGGAGCGCTCGAACCGCCGGGCCAGCTCGTAGCCGGACCCGGGCTGCTCCAGCAGCGAGACGAGAATCGCGTGTTCCAGTGCCACACCGACGATCCTGCTATGCAACGAGTTGCATAGCAATCCCTGCGACCATCTGGATCTCGAATGGCTGAGACAGCCGCGGCAAACACGCCGGCGCGACCCTCTCTCGGGTCGACGTCAGGCTGAAGCCGCGCCAGGACGCGCTCGCGGCCGAGCCCTGACACCTACGCCTGCGGGAGACGGCCACGCTGCTCTACTCCGGCTCCTGACGGCGGCCCGCCAGCCACCGACGGCCGGCGGCCACGCCGGGCGTCGACCCTGCTGGGGCGGGCCGTCAGGCCGGCTGTGGGTCCTGGTAGCCGGCGGCCTGGAGGCCGAACAGCCGGGCGTACGCGCCACCTGCGGCGAGCAGGTCCCCGTGGGTGCCGCGTTCGGTGACCACCCCGTCGGCGAGCACCGCGATCAGGTCGGCGTCCCGCACGGTGTTCATCCGGTGCGAGATCAACAGGCTGGTCCTGCCGGTACGGTGCTCGGCCAGCCGCCGGCCGATCTCGTGCTCGGCCTCGGCGTCGAGGCCCGCGCTCGGCTCGTCCAGCACGAGCAGGTCGCAGCCGTCCCGCATCAGGGCCCGGGCCAGCGCCACCCGCTGCCACTGGCCACCGGAGAGCACCACCCCGGAGGTCGGGTCGTCGCGGTCGGCGGCGTTCATGTACACCCGGGTGAGCAGGGTGTCGTAGCCGCGCGGCAGGCTGGCCAGCACCTCGTCGATGCCGGCCAGGCGGGCCGCGGCCCGGATCCGGTCGAGGTCGTCGAGCGCGGACACGTCGCCGACGCCGATGTTGTCGGCGGCGCTGAGGTCGTACGACATGAAGTCCTGGAACACCACCCCGATCCGCCGGCGCAGCTCGGCCGGCGGCAGGTCCCGCAGGTCCACGCCGTCCCAACGGATGCAGCCCCGGGTGGGGTCGTAGAACCTGCACAGGAGCTTGACCAGGGAGCTCTTGCCGGCGCCGTTCAGCCCGACCAGCGCGACGGACGTGCCGGCGGGGATGGTCAGGTTCACCCCGCGCAGCACCCAGGGCAGCTCGTCGTCGTAACGGAACCAGACGTCGTCGAACTCGATGCCCCGCCGCAACGGCGGCACCGCCGGCAGCTGACCCGGGCGGGGCGGCAGGTCCGGCGGCGCCTCGACGACGAACCGGTAGTGCCCGAACACCAGCATCGCCTCGTGCAGCCGCCCGGCGTTGACGAAGACCGTGCTCATGCCGCCCTGCACGCCCGCGACGGCGGCGACGAACACCGTGACGTCGCCGACGGTCAGCGCCCCGGAGCGCGCGGCCCCCACGGCCCAGACCAGCCCCAGGCCGGCGACGACCGCGCCGAGCAGGCCCTGGAGGGTGGCGACGAGCAGCTCCCGCCGGTCCATCCGCCGCTGGCCGGCGTGGATGGAGCGCAGCTCGGTGAGCATCCGGGTGCCGAACAGCCCGCCCAGGCCGTAGAGGCGCACCTCCTTGGCGGCGGTGACGCTGGTCATGAGCTGGGCGTAGAAGAACTCCCGCCGAGCCGCGTGCCCCTGTTCCCAGAGCAGCCCGGCGCGTTGCCGGGACAGCCGCAGCTCGGCGCGCAGGGTGGGCACTGCGGCGACCGCCACGACCAGCAGCATCCACGGGTTGATCGTGGCCAGCGTGGTGAGGAACGCGAGCATCGTGATCAGCCCCTGAGCGGCGCCCAGCGAGCCGCTGACCACCTCGGGCGGGCCGGTCGGGCCGGTCTCCGCGGCGAGGCTGAGCCGGTCGTGGAAGGCCGGGTCCTCGAAGCGGCGCAGCCCGGCCATCCGACCCACGGCCGTGTAGAGGTGCCGGCGCGCGGTCAGCCCGACGCGGCGTTGCAGCTCGGCGTCGGCGTACCGGCCCAGCTCGGGCAGCAGCACCGTGGCCACCCCGGCGGCGGCCAGCAGCAGCACCGGGCCGGTCAACGGCTGCCCGCCGCCGGCCAGCCGGTCGAGAACGATCTTCATCAGCCAGGCCGCCGCGACCGGTACCGCGCCGGTGGCCACGGTGAGCAGGACCCGCACGACGAGCCAGCCGGCCGCGGCGTCCCGGGCGATCCGGGTCGCGGCGAGCAGGGAGCCCCACGCCGAGGCGGTCACGACGCGGCGGTCTCCGGAACCCGGTCGAGGACGAAGTGACTGGCGACCATCGTGTCCCCGGCGAGCAGCCCGAAGGCGGGGTAGCCATCGACGCCGAAGGCCCGGGAGACCGGCCCGCGTTCAGGTTCGACGACCACCCGGGCCACCGGGGTGAGCTGGTCGCTGAGCCGGCCAGCGGCCTCGCCCGAGCCGAGCACCACGGCGAGGACCCCCTCCCGGCCCTCGGGTCGGGCCCCGGCCCGGGCGACGAAGCCGGGCAGGCTCTCGGCGCACGCCGGGCAGCTCGGGGAGACGAAGGCCACCAACGTCTCGCCCCGCAGGTCGGCCCGGGTGACCGGTGCGCCGTCAACGGTGGTGGCCGTGAAGTCGCCGACCGTCGCGCCGGCCGCGAGCATGATCGGCTCCGGGTTGGCGACCCCCTCGATACTGACTTTCAACAACGCGGACTGCTGCCGCAGCCGCCGCAGCACCACAGCGAGCGCCACCGTGTTGGCCAGGCAGACCACGGTGAGCAGCGCCAGCACCAGGGGAAGGTAGGGCATCTCGCCTCCCGACCAGCCGGGCGGCCCGCCGGCGCCCGTCAGGGACACCGGCCGCGCTCCGCCGAGTGTGAGGACCGTACCGCCGACGGCCACCGCCGTCAGCCCCACGTTGCGGGCCAGGTGGGCGGGACCGGGCGGGTCGTCGGTGGCACCGAAGCAGCGGCAGGGCTCGCGTACCCCTCGTCGGATCATCACCGCGACCGCTGCCGTGAAGGCCCCCAGCAGGGCGGCGGCAAGGACGTACCCGGCCGGGGCGAGCGCCGGGACGGCCAGCGCCGCAACGAGCGTGACAGCGGTGACCACCTCGGCAGTGACCACCCCGACGGCGAGCGGCCGGGCGAACCCGGCCGGCACGCCGAGGGTACGGGGCAGCGACGCGCGGAAGGCCGCGTGGGCCGCCCGACGCAGCTTGCCCGCCGCCGACCAGGCGAGGGTGACCGCGAGGACGAGTTGACCGACGATCAGCACCGCGCCCGTCATGTCAGTAGCCGACCTGGGTGACCTCGCCCTGCCGGTAGGGGCCGCCGGCGAGGAGCAGATCCGCGACGGTGTCGCCCAGCGGCAACCCCAGGTCGTGCTGCATCCACATGAACTGGCCGCCCGGGTTGACCTCCAGGAACACATGCTCCCCGTCGGGGGTGACGATGAAGTCGATCGCGGCGTAGACGATGTCGAGGCGGTCGAGCATCCGTTGGACCTTCGCCACCACATCGTCGGGCAGCGGCTTGTACGGCCCGTACGGCAGGTGGTTCTCGCCGCGCCAGTCGACGGAGGTGGTGGACATGGCCTGCGAGTCGATGACCACCGGGAACCAGGTGTCGCCGATGACGGTCAGCCGTACCTCGTACGCCTTGTCCACGTACTCCTGGAACATGCAGACGGTGTGCCGGACCCGGTCGGCGTGCGTCAGGATCTCGTCGCCGACCACGGTGGTGTAGAGCCCGCTGGGGAACGCGCCCGGGTAGTGGATCACCCCGCCGGTGAGTGCCTTGTAGACGATCGGCCGGTCGGCGGACTCCACGAGGGCCTTCACCTCGGCGGGGTCGTTGGTGAGCAGGGTGCGCGGCACCCGCATGCCGAACTGCTTGGCGAGCTGGAGCTGGTAGGGCTTCAGTTCGGCGACGGCGTCGACGTCGGGCCGGTTGACCCAGAGACAGTCGGTGGCGCGCAGGATGCCGCCGATGCCGTGCAGCGCCTCGTTGCGGGCGAACTGCTGCTCGGCCTCGCTCATCTTGGCATCGAAGCGGAACGCGGTGGGACGGCGGTACCACACCCCGGAGAGCCGACCGAGGTCGATCTCCCGCCCGCGGTGCAGCAGCCGCCGTCGTTCGCCATCGAAATCCGAGGTGGTGAACGTCAGCGTCTGCGGGAAACAGCTCAGGTCGACGCGTACGACGTTGGCGCCTCTCGCGGTGAGACTCCGTACGACGGGATCGACCGTGGGGTCGAAGTCCTGGGTAAGGATCAGGATCCCGGGATCCGATGGCGACATGGTCACGTGGCGTCCCTAGGCGCAGACGTCGTCGGTCACGCAGTCACCGCAGTTCGCCCCGGATGTGCGGGTCTTGGTGTAGATGCCGGCGGTGATGCCGCCGTCAGGGGTGACCCACACCTGCTGGTCGGGGTCGTAGTGGCCCAGCTCCGCCTCGGCCTCCTCCGGCATGCCCGGGTCCCAGTTGGCGAACAGGTAACCGAAGGGCTGCTTCTCGTGGTCGGCCGGCAGCGGCTGGCTGAAGTCGTGTCCGCTGGTCATGGACAGGGACGTCCGCAGGGGGTTGCGGGTGAGCGTGGTCGTCATTCCTGGTCTCCTTCGTTTCCGGCCGGCGAGGTGCCGGCCGACGACAGCGGCTCGGTGAGCCCAATGATTCCGGGCACGTCGGCGGAGAACGACCAGACCAGGTTGTCCTCGTCGTAGTGCCCGGCGTCGAGAGTGAGATCGGATTCCAGCTCGTCGTGGTCAGAGCGGTCGTACAGGTAGCCCAACGGCGCATGGTGGTGCACGCGGCGCTGTTCCCGCAGGTCGACGTCGACTGCCCGGACGACGAGACGCGTCCCGTCTAGTTCCGGACGGTCCAGCCGCAGGACGGTGGCGGGGATGGCCGCCCGCCCCCGGACGTCGCCGTCCTCAGCTGGTCCTTGGTCGTCCACGTCAACATCCTCATCGATACATCTAACTTTGTGAAGGGCTCCGGAGCTGAAACTTCCACGCGCGCCGTCGACGGGTTCGGTGGTCGCCTCGAACCCGCCGGCCGTCCACCTGCATGCCGCGCCTTTGCGGGGCACCCTCCGTCGCCGGTCACCCCACCGCGATGCCCGGTGGGGACCGAGCCCGGTGATCATGGGTTGGGCCGGTCGAGGGGCGGGCTGACCACCCAGACGCACCTGGCGTGCGAGCAGGACCGCAAACCGCTCGCCGTGGTAGTCACTGGCGGGCAGCGCGGTGACCGCCCGCAGTTCATCCGGGTCCTGCGCAAGATCCGCGTCAGGCGGGTTGGCGGTGGCCGGCCGCGGACTCGCCCGGACCAGGTGCTGGCCGACAAGGCGTACACCATCAGAGGCAACCGCTCACCTGCGCGCCCGCAAAACCGAGGCGTGCATCCCGAGCAAAGCCGACCAGGACGCCCACCGTTAGGCCAAGGGATCCGAAGGCGGCCGGCCGCGTTCGATCCGGTCGTCTACCGGCAGCGTCACCTAGCGGACGCGAAGCCCGGCGACGAGGAGGTCGACCAGGCGGCGTGGGTCGTAACGGGGATCGCTGCCCGCGCCGATGCAGAGATTGCCGACGCCGCGCAGCAGCCCGTAGGCGTCCATGTCGGGGCGGATCTCGTCGGCGGCGACGGCGGCGTCGAGGAGCTGGTCGCAGACCGGGACGAGCCGGTCGAGGAAGTAGGCGTGCAGGGTCTGGAAGGCGGCGTCGTCGGACTGCAGCGCTGCGGCGAGACCGTGCTTGGTGACCAGGAAGTCGACGAACAGGTCGATCCACTGCGCCAGGGCGGCGTGCGGTGTGTCGCTGTCGGCCAGCAGGGCCGGTCCCGCCTCGGCGCACGCCTCGATCTGGTGCCGGTAGACGGCGACGATGAGGTCGGCCCGGGTGGGGAAGTGGCGGTAGATCGTGCCCACGCCGACGCCCGCCCTGACGGCGATGTCCCGCACGGGCACGTCGACGCCGGAGGTGACGAACGCCGCGGCGGCGGCGTCGAGCAGGGCCCTCTCGTTGCGCCGGGCGTCGGCCCGCTTGCGCGGGACCGGTTGCTCCGAGCCGCTGTCGATGTCGGCCACGTCGCGTTACCTCCGTCACTCCGCTTGGCATCCGGAACGCCGTTCCGTATGTTGGTTATCGGAACATCGTTCCGCTTGCTCAGCATACTGACCGGACGGGCTACCACCAAACCGTGTACCGCCGGACGTCTGTAGGGAGAACAGTCATGCAGTACCGCACGTTGGGTCGCACTGGTGTGCAGGTCAGCACCCTCGTACTCGGCGCGATGAACTTCGGCAAGATCGGCAACACCACCCAGGAGGAAGCCACGGCCATCGTCGACGCAGCGCTCGAGGCGGGGATCAACCTCATCGACACCGCCGACGCCTACAGCGGCGGTCAGTCCGAGGAGATGGTCGGCAAGGCCATCGCCGGCCGCCGGGACGACGTCGTCCTGGCCACCAAGGCGACCCTGCCGATGGGGGACGAGCGCAACCAGCGGGGCGGTTCGCGCCGCTGGCTGGTCACCGCGCTGGAGAACAGCCTGCGCCGCCTCGGCGTCGACCACGTCGACCTCTACCAGATGCACCGGTGGGATCCGACGACCAGCGACGACGAGACGCTGTCGGCGCTGACGGACCTGCAGCGCGCGGGCAAGATCCGCTACTTCGGCTCCTCGACCTTCCCGGCCTACCGCATCGTGCAGGCGCAGTGGGCCGCCCGCGAGGGACGTCTGAGCCGTTACGTGACCGAGCAGCCGAACTACTCGATCCTGCAGCGCGGCATCGAGACCCACGTGCTGCCCGCGACGCAGGAGTACGGCATGGGCGTGCTCGCCTGGAGCCCGCTGGCGTCGGGCTGGCTGTCCGGCGCGATCCGTGCCGGCCAGGAAATCAGCACGAACCGCGCGGGCTTCATGCAGCAGCGCTACGACATCAGCATCCCCACCAACCGCGCCAAGCTCGACGCCGTCGAGCGGCTCGCCACAGTTGCCGACGAGGCTGGCCTCAGCATGATCCAACTCGCGCTCGGCTTCGTCACCGCGCACCCGGGCGTGACCAGCGCGATCATCGGCCCCCGCACGATGGACCACCTCCGCTCGCAACTCGCCGCCGCGGACGCGGTGCTCTCGGCCGACGTGCTGGACGCGATCGACGCGATCGTGGCTCCCGGCGTCGACCTCGCCGCCCATGAGAAGAACGACACCCCGCCCGCTCTGCTCGAGCCGGCGCTGCGCCGCCGCTGATCACCCGGCACGTCGGTGACCGGGCGGCAGACGGACGTGCGCCTGCGCGTCCGCCTGCCGCCTGACCCGCCGCACAGCCAGGCCTTCCCAGGCTCGCGTCGAAAGGACGAACGGACCCATGCCAAGCAAGCCCTCGCTCAGCTTCGGGCTCATGACCGCCCCGATGCACGTCGACTACCACGACGTCCTGCGGGTCTGGCAGGAAGCGGACGCCATCGCCGAGATCGAGCACGCGTGGCTGTTCGACCACCTCATGCCCATCGGTGGCGACCCGGGCGGACCGGCGTACGAAGGCTGGACCCTGCTCTCCGCCCTCGCCGCGCAGACCGAGCGGCTGCGCCTGGGCGTGATGGTGACCAGCAACCGCTTCCGGCCTCCCGCGATGCTCGCCAAGATCGCCACGGTCGTCGACATCGTCTCCGGCGGGCGCCTCGACTTCGGCATCGGCGTCGGGTCACGGCCTGGTCACCCCCTGGCCCTGCGGGAGTACGCCGCGCACGGCCTGCCCTTCGCCGACACCGCCGACGCCGTGGGCAGCCTCGCCGAGGCGCTCACGGTCATCCGGCGGCTCTGGACCGACAACGAGCCGTTCGACTTCCACGGCACGCACGTCGACCTCACCGGAGCGTTCGCCAGCCCCAAGCCCGTGCAGCGCCCGCACCCGCCGATCGTGATCGGTGGCCGCTCCGCCGCCACGTTGCGGGTGGTCGCCGAGCACGCGGACATCTGGAACATCGCCAGCGGGGACGTCGACGACGCCGTCAGCCGCGGTGCCCTGCTGGAACGCTACTGCGCCGAAATCGGCCGCGACCCCGCGTCGATCACCCGCTCGATCAATCTGCCCGTCTCCTACGACCAGCCCGGGCTCGCCCAGGACGCCATCGGCAGGGCGATCGGCGCCGGCTTCGGGCACATCGTGCTCGTGCTGCCGGCGCCCTACCCCGCTGGCGTCGCAGGTTGGGTCGCCGACGAGCTCATCACCCCGTCGACCACATAGCGGCCGTTGGCGGTTCGGTCCGGGAAGAGGTCGTCTGCTGGCGGCCACGGCGAACGCCGTCCTCCTCACCGCGGCTGTGCCCGTGCCCTACGGTGTCTGACCGCAGGGCCCCGCGTGGTCGCAGTACGGCTGAAGACGGCTCTGCCCGCAAGCACACAGGACGGCCCTGGTCTCGGCGCGCGGGCCTTCCGGCGTGTCCACCCTCAACTCGCCGTGCACGACTAACTGTCCGATGGAGTTGCGCATGATCTGCGTGGGCCGGTCCGGGGTCTCGGCCCCGCCGTCCACGAGTTCGTACTGCAGCGCCCCCGACGGGCAGCGCCGCACCACTTCGGCCAAGCGCTCGGCCTCGGCACCGTCGGGCCGAATCCACGGGCGCTGGCCCGTGTCGAAGACTTCCGGCAGGCCGCGCACGCACTCGGCGGCGTGCAGACAGCGCCTGGCCTCGAAGGTCACGGTGATCGACCGACCCTCATACGCTTTCTTCTCGGTTCCGCTGCTCATGCTGGCCTCCGTCGCTGCCATGTCCGGCTGTTCAGTCGCTGACTCTGCTGCGGGACTGGTACACCAGGTCCTGATACTCGGGGTGCCTGGCGATCCACCCCGCCATAAATGGGCAGGTGGCCAGGACCAACAGGTTCGCGGCGCGCGCCTTGTCGAGGGCGGTGCGGGCCAGTGCTGCCCCGACTCCCCTGCCCTCGTACTCAGGCGAAACCTCGGTGTGCACGAACGCGACGAGTTCGGTGGTACGGATGTACTGCGCGACGCCCGCGACCTTGGACTCTCCATCGATTCGGGCCTCGTACCGCTTGGCCTCGGGAGCATCACTCACTCTTACTGCCATGTGTCCTCCATGTGTCTTCAGCGTGGATCTCAAGCCACACTGGTCCGATCTAGTTGATGCATCACCTGATATCACCGGCCTCCTGGGTCGACCCGTTGGTGGACGACACGTCGGGAGGCCAGCCCGGCGCGCAGGCAGGCCGCGTCGTCGCGAATCGTTCGTGACCGGTGAGGCAAGCTCAAGGTGCGGCCGGTCGACCTGGCTGAGGAGACGACCGGTCCCGATAGGCGCGGCCGGGCCGACGGGGTTCTCACGGCATCGGGTGGCGCTCGGCGAACTCCCACACAGTCGTGCTGACGTCGGGGCCCGCGTGATCGGTGTAGCGGCCGTCGCCGTCCGGGCCGGGCCACACGTGCCCCATGTCCTGGACGCGGTACGCCTCGACGATCGACGAGCCGTCTTGCGCCGAGATCGTCGTGTGCGTGTACGCGTGCCGCCCCGCCACGGCGGGCACGGACACGGTCTCCTCGGTCAGGTCGAGGCTGTCGTTGGGCAGCCCGTCGTCGACGAGGTCGCCCACCGCGGTCCACTGTTCGACGAGGCGGGTGGCGACCAACGGCGGCACGACCTCGTCCCGCTCGCCCTGAATGACCAGCAGCGGCACCGGGCGCGCCCGGTCGCCCATCTGGGCCCAGGCTTGACGTGCCGTGTCCAGCGGCGACGTCGAGTCGGGATCGTCCGGGTCCACCTGGTTGAGCCCGTACTCGCCGCCGGCGACCGAGGTCACCGTGGCGAAGATGTCGGGGTAGGTCGCGGCGAGGATGACCGCGGTTCCCGCGCCCGACGAGGCGCCGGCCACGTGCACCCGCGCGGGGTCCGCGTCGTACTTCTCGACCACCTGGCGGGCGACGCCGGCGAGCAGCGCGGGTTCGCCGGTGTGCCGGTGCTGATGCCGTGGGTCGGCGGAGTTCCAGCAGGCGATCAGGTTGCGGGAGATCAGTTGCGTGGGGTAGACGACGATGAAGCCCTTCCGGTCGGCCAGGCGGTTGAACTGCGTCGTGGATCTCATGGAGTTCCATCCGTAGCCGGTCATGCCGCAGCCGTGGATCGCCATGACGACCGGTAGCCGGGCCGTCCCCTTGTGCTGGGGCGGAAGGTGGACCTGGTAGCGCTGTGAACCGGCGTCGCCCTCGTAGACGTGGTTGCGGTCGCCGTCGCCCATCTGCCAGGGCAGGCCGAGCTGAAGGGCGGCGACGCCGAGGCTGGCGGCGGCCACCACGGTGGCGAGGATGCCGGAGACGTTCCGGAGCCACCGCCGTCGCAAAGGACGGGTGGGCTCGGCGTCGGCATCCGGCGCGGAAGGCGGGGAGGTCACGCGCGTCTCCTTTCTTGTACGGGACCGCGTCTAGTGGATGTCGACACGGTGCGGCGTGGGTCGGGTGTGCCGGACGGCAGCGAGCAGACGCGCCCGGCGTCCGGTCCCACCCTCGCGCAGGGCCGTCGTACGGAACAGGCCGAGCACCCTGTGCGGCTTTTGGTCGACGTCGCCCCGTGCGATGAGCCTCTCCAACACCGGCCTGCGCAGCGGGGGGCCGATCGCCGCGAGTGCGGTCTGCACGCCCCTCGGCTTTCCGGAGAGGTAGTCCCACGCCGGGCGCAGGAGGCCATCCGACGGTGGGTGACCCTCCACGCTCCTGACCCTGTCCCGGTCCACAGTGGCCAGGTGTTCGCCGAGGGCGAGGTCCGCGAGGACGGCCCCACCGAGGACGTACAAGAGGGTGTTCTCCCCCGCGATGGTCCCCGACCCGGGTTGGAACAGAAGCAGCAGGAGATCTTCCACCAGCGTCGGTGGGTCTGCATGCTTGCGGGGTTCGGTGGTCATCGGCGGGGCTCCCAGCGGAAGAGTCGGCTGGCGAGGGTGACGGCGATGGCGACCCAGGCCAGGGTGGGTGCGAGCAGGTACAGGGATTCGGTCACGGCAACGCCGCCGTTCCAGGCGTTCATGGTCATTTCGGTGGCGGCGCCGCCGGGTAGGAGTCGCTTGAGCCAGGTGAGGTCGGTGGCGCCGGTGATGCCGATCCAGCTCGACACGGCGATCACGCCGAGAGTGACGGGCAGGGTGGTGACCTGGGCGTGCTCGGGGGAATTGGTCAACCCGGCGGTGGCCAGCGCCAGACCGATCATCATGGCCAGGGTGGCGATGGTCGCCACCACGAGCAGGACGATGTTGGCCGGCCCGCCAGCGACCACGGCCAGGGCGATCAGGATCGCGGTCACCTGGATCAGGGCGAGGACGACGACCGGCAGCAGCAGGCCGGCGAGGATGCCGGTGTCGCTTGCGGCGGTGGAGCGCAGCCGCTTGAGGAAGAGATTCTGCCGTCGGGAGGCCAGGGTGGTGACGGCGGTGGCGTAGAGCCCGAACGCGGCGATCGTGAACATCACGATCGCGGCGATGTAGCCGAGGCTGCCGAGGGCGGCGTAGGTCTCGTGCTGGCGGACGAAGAACGCGCTGACGACTACCGGGATGATGAGGCTGGTGATCAGCACCAGCCGGTTGCGGAAGATCTGGATCAGCTCGCTTGCGGCGATGGACAACACGGCGACACTCCTGTCGAGATGGCGGGTCAGCTGCTGATGGCGCGGAAGACGTCGTCGAGGCGGGTTGGTCCGGCCTCCAAGCCCTGCAGCTCGACGGCGTGGTCCTGGGCCCACCGGAGCAGGACGTGCAGGTCCTTCTGCAGTCCGAAGGTCTCGACCACGACCTTTCCCTCGGCGTTGACCGCGGCCTGCAGCGGTAGCGCCGGTGCCCCGGCCGGAAGGGAGAAGCGGATGACGGCCGGCAGGGTGCGGGTCAGTTCGGCCACGGTGCCCTCGCGGTGAAGGGTGCCCTGGTGCATCAGTCCGATGCGGTCGGCGCGCTGCTGTGCCTCCTCCAGGTAGTGGGTGGTGAGCACGATGGTCGCGCCGTTCTCACGCAGCCGGTCGACGGTCGCCCAGACGGCGTCGCGGGACTGGATGTCCAGGCCGGTGGTCGGCTCGTCGAGGAAGAGCAGCTCCGGGGTGCCGTAGGCGGCGGTGGCGAAGTCCAGCCTTCGCTTCTCCCCGCCGGACAGCTGGGCCACCCTCCGGCCGGCCCGGCCGGTCAGGTCGACGAGGTCGAGCACCCGGTCGACGTCGTCGGTACGCCCACTGAGCCGGCCGATCAGACCGACGGACTCACGGACGGTGAGGTCCGGGGAGAAACCGCTCTCCTGGAGCATGACGCCCATCCGGGGACGGACCAGGCGTCGGTCGCCCGGGTCGTGCCCGAAGACGCGCACCGTGCCGGACGTCGACCTGCGGTGTCCCTCGATGACCTCCAGGGTCGAGGTCTTCCCGGCGCCGTTGGTGCCCAGCAGGGCGTACAGCTCTCCGGGTCGAACCTCGAAGGAGAGGTCCTTCACGGCGTGGAAGTCGCCGTAGGTGAGGTTCAGCCGGTCGACGTCGATGACGGGTGTGGTGGTCATGTCCCCATGACAGCAGCGATCGCGGCCGTCGGTCAGTGCCACCACGTCACGGCTACAAGTGACGCGGTGTCACTGGTCGTGGCCGGTGGCCGCCGGATACTGAGAGCGTGACCGCACGATCGCCGCGCTTCACCGAGTCGACGCAGGGGAGGCTGCGCCGGCTCAACCTGGCGACGTCCCTGCCGCCGGTCGTGATCGCCGCCGTGGTCCTGCTCTACACCGACGCGCGTACCTGGTGGCACCTCGTCGTCCTGGCCCCGGGAGCCGTGGCGGCCGTGGTGGCCTTCGAGCGGTGGACGGCCAACGACCTCGCCCGGTTCGCGCTGCCCTGCTTGCTCGTCGCGGGAGTGGTGTGGCCGCTGGGGGTGCTGGTGACCGGCAGCCCCAACGCCTACTGGGGTGTCTGCGCCGTGGGTTCGCTCGCCCTGCGCGAGGTACGGCGGTATCGGGCTCGGGCGGTGGCCGGACTGTTCACCTACGTCGCCGCCGTCGGCGCGGCGCGGCTGCTGGTCCAGCGGGACGACATCGGTCACGTCCTGGTCACCTACGTGCTCATCCCGACTGCCCTCACCGTCGTGGTGACGGTCTTGACCATGGTGGGCGAGCGGTTCTACGACCTCATCCGGGAACTCGAGCAGACCCGGGAACGCGAGGCGGAGCTGGCCGTGGTCCGGGAGCGCGTCCGGTTCGCCAGCGACCTGCACGACATCCAGGGCCACACGCTGCACGTGGTGAAGCTGAAGATCGCGCTGGCCCAGCGGCTGCTGCTCCGCGACACCGCACGGGCGGAGAAGGAGCTGCGGGAGACGTACGCGCTGGTCAGCGACACCATTGCGCAGACCAAGGAACTCGCCTACGCCCAACGGCGGCTCAACCTCACCGCGGAGATCGAGAACGCGAAGAACCTGTTCGAGGCCGCCGGCATCCGGGTCCGGGTGACCCGGGAGGCGGAGGTCGACGCCCGCGTCAGCGAACTGCTCGGCCAGGTGCTGCGCGAGACCACCACCAACATCCTGCGCCACGCCCAGGCCACCCAGGTGCAGATCACGCTCTCCGACTCAGGCATCACCATCGTCAACGACGGCGCGAGTGCCGACACGCCGCCGCAGCTCAGGGGACTGTCCGCGCTGCGGCAGCGGGTGGCAGGCGACGGAGGTGAGCTCATGGTGGAGCAGCACGAGGGGCGCTTCCGGACAGCCGCGACGTTCCCGCCCGCCCGTGGCGCCGCGGCCCCACCGGCCCTGAAGGAGGACGACCGATGACGACCATCGTGCTCGCCGACGACGAGGTGCTGCTCCGTACGGCCCTCGCCGCACTGCTGCCCCTGGAAGGCGACATCACAGTCCTCGCCGAGGCGCAGGACGGCGAGGCCGCCATCGAGGCCACCCTGCGGCACCGGCCCGACGTCCTGGTCATCGACCTGGAGATGCCCGGTGTGGACGGCCTCGGCGCGGTCGCGGAGATCCGTCGTACGCGACCCGAACAGGTGGTCCTCATGCTGACCCGGCACGCCCGCCCCGGCGTGCTGCGCAAGGCCCTGAGACTCGGCGTCCAGGGCTTCGTCAGCAAGTCCGCCGAACCGGCCCACATCACCTCCGTCATCGCCACCCTGCACGACGGTAAGCGCTGGATCGACCCGGACGTGTCCGCGCTCGCCGTCACCGACGACTCCCCTCTCACCGACCGCGAAGCCGACGTCCTACGGGTCACCGGCGAGGGCTACTCGGTCGCCGACATCGCCACCCGACTCCACCTCGCGCCGGGCACCGTCCGCAACTACCTCTCCAACGCCATGCGCAAGACCCAGACCCGGACCCGACACGAAGCGGCCCGCTACGCCCGCCAACACGACTGGCTGTGAGCGGCGGACCGGACCGGTCCTCGCCGGGCGCGACCGGACGCCATCGACGGTCTCCGTGATCCGGAGGACTGGCGCGCATCGCTACCCAGCGAGCGGCCCGGGACCCGCACCCGCACACCTCGGATCGCACCGGCGTCATCGGGGCCAGCACGATCCGATTGGGAAGGTGGAGTTGATGTGAGATCCCAAAGCTTTGGGCGTGCGACGCGGCGTGACTCACCCGGCGTCCGGCCCGTTCCCAGAATCTCTTGGTGGGGCTAACGCTGTTAGCTACCATTGTGGCTAACAGCGTTAGCCGTGCGTGAGACGGAGTGAACCATGAGCACAACCATCAGCACCACGATTGACATCGCCGCCAGTCCGCAGGCCGTGTGGGAGGTTCTTACCGACTTCGCCGCCTATCCGGATTGGAACCCGTTCATGCGCCGCATCGAGGGCACCCCTCAGGTCGGTACCAAGCTTGTCGTGCACCTGAGCCCACCCGGGGGACGCGGCATGACCTTCAAGCCCACCGTGCTGACCGCGAACCCGGGCCAGGAACTGCGCTGGCTCGGCAAGCTCGGCGTCGGTGGACTGTTCGACGGTGAACACTCGTTCGTCCTCACCGCCAACGCTGACGGGACCACTCACCTGATCCACGGCGAGCGCTTCTCGGGACTCCTCGTCGCCCTGTTCAAGGGCACACTCAAGAACACCCACGCCGGATTCGATGCCTTCAACCACGCGCTCAAGCAGCGCGTCGAGACCGCCCAATTCCCACGATGACCGCCGATGCCGCGGACGCCGCGGACGCCGCGGACGCCGCGGACGCCGCGGCCACCATCCGGACAGATCGGCGTGCTGAACTCATCGCCGCCGCGCGGCACCTGCTGGAGACCGAGGGCGCCGAGGCGATCACCATCCGCCGACTCGGCGCCGCAGTCGGGATCCGCGGCCCGTCGGTCTACAAGCACGTCCCGGACAAGGCCACGATCGAGGACACGCTGACTGCCGCCGGCCTGGCCGAGCAGGCCGACGCCTTGCAGGGTGTGCCCGCGACGTTCCCCGCGCTCGCCCGTGCCTACCGGACATGGGCACTGAGTCACCCCCACATGCACCAGCTGATCAATGACCGACCCCTCAACCGGGCACGACTGCCCGTCGGCCTGGAAGACCGCGCCGGGGCACCGCTCGTCGCCGCCTACGACGGTGACCGGGACATGGCCCGTGCCGCCTGGGCCACCATCAAAGGCCTCGTCGACCTCGAACTCGCCGGCCGGTTTCCCCCCGACGCCGACATCGACGCCATCTACGCCGCGGCCGCCAGGGCCTACGCCACGGCCAAACCCGACCCACCGACACGAGCGCCGAGACAGACAGGCCGGGATCAGCCGGCGCGGGACCCCGCCACGTTCGGGCGTCGTGGCCACGGCGGGGACGCCGGGCCTGTTCCTGGAGGTTGCGACCCTCAACCTGGCTGCTGAGGGTCCGGGGGCACAGTAAGGGGAGCGGAACCCACCAGGACGCCGTCGCTTCCGGAACCGCCACGAACCTGGTGCTGACCTCGCGGGTACGGCGACCGCTCTTTCCTGCGGGCCAGTCTCTCGTACCTCCAGGTGGATGCGCTGCCGACGCCCGCGGTCGCAACCTCGGGCGATCACGACCATGAATCCATGATCCTCGTCCGGGAAGAACTACAACCGGCACTCAGATAATCACCGCAGCCGATGCTGCGCCGTTGGGGTTTGGCTCGTGTACGAGGGGCGGCGGCAACCACAACTACAGGATCAGAATCGCCGCTGACCTGCAGTTGTGTTGACATCGCACGGAACGCATCCCGGTGCTCCCACCTCACCCGCCGCAACTGCGGTCGCCCGTATGGCGTTCGACGCACTGCACTCGCCGCCGACGGCAATAGACGAACGTGCAACGGGCTTCACCGAACGCATCGACGGCCGGCACGATCTGCGGATCCCATCAAAGATCATGAGTGTCATGATGTGACAGGCGACCGCATCAGATAATCGACACCTGTCGCATGAACGACTCATCGCGGGCACCGGCATGGGTAGCTTCCGAGCCGCGGGGCGACCACCGGCCGGTCGTGGCACAGCATGCCCGCACCGTACCCATGGCCGTGCTCCACCGGCTCGGCCGACCCACGTGGACCGGCCGTCAGGGCAGGTTCCGATACCAGGTCACGAGCCGTTACTGGACTGTGCCGCCGCATCGGCGGCGGCGGCCTCCCGGTCGGTGCTGGCACGAAGGAGGAGGCGGACGCGATGACCGACGTCCTGAGGTCCCGGCAGGTGACGCCCGTCGCGCCGCTCCGGCTCGGCCCTGCTGGCGCCGTCCCTGCCGGCGACCCGGTCGCGGCCACTCACGAGCAGCGCCAGATGTGGTCGTTGAACCGCCTCGACCCCGATCCGGGCAGCTATCTGGTGCCGCTGGCGTACCGGCTCCACGGGCCGCTGGACGTGGCGGCGTTGGCCGCGGCGCTGGACGCGCTGGTGGCCCGGCACGCCGCGCTGCGTACCACCCTGGCATCCGGCCCGGCCGTGGGGCCGTCGGAGGTGGACGACGCGGCATCGCGCCTGGTCCAGGTGGTCCACGAGCCGCAGCCCGGGCTGTTGCGGGTGCACGACCTGAGCGGGCTGCCCGCGTGGCAACGCGACCAGGAGCTGCAGGTTCGGATCCACGCGGAGACGCGCATCCCGCTCGATCTGGAACGCGGACCGGTGCTGCGCGCCAGCCTGCTGCGCTGCCGGCCGGAGGAGCACGTACTCCTGCTGACGATCCACCACGTCGCCGTCGACGAGTGGTCGCTCGGCATCCTCCACGACGAGTGGGAACGGCTCTACGCCGCACACCGCACCGGACGGCCCGGGGACCTCGACCCCATCGCCGTCGACCACCGCGATCACGCGGCGTGGCAGCACGACTGGCTCCACGGGGCCGAGGCAGCGGCGCAGCGCGACTACTGGCACGCGCAGCTCGCCGACGCGCCCGCCGTCCTGGAGCTGCCCACCCGAGGTCCCCGGCCCGCCGTGCCGTCCGGCGCGGGGGCCACCCTGTCGTTCCCGCTGGACGTGCCCACCGACGGGCTGCTGGCGCTGTGCCGACGCGTCGGCGCCTCCCCGTACATGGTCATGCTCGCCGCGCTGCACGTGCTGCTGGCGCGCTGGACGGGGCAACGCGACATCGTGGTGGGCACGCCCGTGGCGAACCGCCGGCGGGTCGAGGCGCAGAAGCTCGTCGGACTGTTGCTCAACACCGTCGCCGTCCGGGCCCGACTGGACGACGACCCGTCGTTCGAGGCGCTGCTCGGACGGGTGCGCACCGCCGCCCTCGACGCGCTGGGCAACGGTGAGCTTCCCTTCGGGACGCTGCTGGAGTCGCTGCTCCCGGCCCGCCGCCCCGGCTTCACGCCGCTGTTCCAGGTGATGTTCGTGTACGGCCGCGAGGTCACGCCGCCCCGCCTCGACGGCCTCGAGGTCACCCCGATCGAGGTGCCCGGCACCACCGCCAAGTTCGACCTCACCGTCTCGGTACGGGAGAACGCCGACGGTGTGCGGACCGTGCTGGAATACCGCACCGAGCTGTTCGACGACAACGCGATGGCCCGCCTCGCCGGACACTTCCAGACGTTGCTGCGCTCGCTGGTGGCCGACCCGGGCGCACCGGTCGGCTCGGCCGCGATGCTCACCCCCGACGAGTACCGGCGGCTCGTCGTGGCGGCGAACCGCACCGCCACCCCCGGCGAACCCGACGATCTGGTTCACCTGCTGGTCGAGCGGCAGGCGCGCCGGACACCCGACGGCGTGGCGGTGACCGACGGGGACACCGCGCTGAGCTACCACGAGCTGCACACGCGGGCCGAGGCGCTGGCGGAGACGCTGCGCGGGCGGGGCGTCGGCATCGGCAGCCTGGTGGGTGTGCTGCTGCCGCGCTCTGTTCCGTTCGCGGTGGCGGTGCTCGCCGCGCTGCGAGCCGGCGCGGCCTACGTACCCATGGATCCGGCGAACCCGCCCGCCCGGCTGCGGTATCTGATCGACGACACGGGCACCCCGGTCGTCCTCACCTGCGCCGAGCTGGCGCACCTGGTGCCCGACGGCGCGGCGCTGCTGGTGCCGGACCTGGACGCGCCGGTCCCGCGGGCCCACCCCGGCCGGGATGCCGGCGGCCCGCGGCGACGGCCGCGGCGACGGCCGATGCCCTCGGCGGACGACCTCGCGTACGTCATCCACACCTCCGGGTCCACCGGCCGCCCCAAGGGCGTCATGGTCACCCATCGGGGCGTCTGCAACTACGTGCGCTGGGCAGCCCAGGCCTACCGGCTGCGGCCCGGGGACACCGTCCCGCTGCACTCGTCGGTCGGGTTCGACCTGACCGTCACGAGCCTGCTGGTCCCGCTCACCAGCGGGGCCGCCGTGCTGATGCTCGGTGACCACCTCGGCCCGGAGGCACTCGGCGAGGCTCTGCGCCACCAGCGGCCGGCCTTCGGCCTGGTCAAGATCACCCCGGCCCAGCTCGACCTCGTCAGCCACCAGCTCAGCCCCGCCGAGATGGCCGACCGTACCCGGTGCTTCGTCATCGGCGGCGAGAACCTGCGCGCCGACCAGGTGGCACCGTGGCGGGCGCACGCCCCCGACACCGCGCTCGTCAACGAGTACGGGCCGACGGAGACCGTGGTCGGCTGCGCCGCGTACGAGGTCGACCCGGCCACGCCGGCCGACGGGTCCGTCCCCATCGGCCGACCGATCGCCAACACCGAGCTGTACGTGCTGGACACCTGGCGGAACCCGGTCCCGGTGGGCGTGATCGGCGAGTTGTACGTCGGCGGAGCCGGCGTGGCGCGCGGCTACCTGCACCAGCCGACGTTGACGGCCGAGCGGTTCGTCCCGCACCCGTTCTCGTCCGTCCCCGGCGCGCGGCTGTACCGCACCGGCGACCTCGTGCGCCTGCGTCCCGACGGGAACCTCGAATACCTGGGCCGCACCGACAACCAGGTCAAGCTCCGCGGTTACCGCGTCGAGTGCGGCGAGGTCGAGACAGCCGTCCGACGGTGCCGGCCGGACAGCGACGTGACGGTGCAGTTGCGCCGGGACGATCCCGACGACCCGCGACTGGTCGCGTACGTGGCGGGCGGGACGGAGACCGACGCGGCGACCCTGCGGACGGCGCTGGCCGCCGAGCTGCCGTCCTATCTGGTGCCCGCCGCCTTCGTCTTCCTCGACGCGCTGCCGCTGACCCACAACGGCAAGGTGGACGCCGCCGCGCTGCCCGCTCCCGGTCGGGACGTGCCACGGCAGCGCACCGCGGCCGGACCGGAGCAGCCGACGTCCGAACAGCCGACGACCGCCCCCGCCGAGCCCGGACCGGCGCACTGGGACGCCGCCCGAATCGGGCTGGAGCGGCTGGTCGTGGACGTGTGGCGCGACGTGCTCGGCGTCGCGCGGGTCGGGACGCGGGACAACTTCTTCGACCTCGGCGGCCACTCGATGCGCCTGCTGGCCGTCCTGGAACGGCTGCGCGGACGGCTCGGTGACGTCGTCACGGTCACCGACCTGTTCCGGAACCCTACGGTCGAGTCCCTGGCGACGTTCCTGACCACCGCCACCACCGGCACGACCGCCCCGGCCGCCCCCGCCCGCGTCGCCCGGCCACGGACCGGCGCGACCGGCCACACCGGCCAGCCCGGCGGCCTGATCGCCGTCGTCGGCATGGCCTGCCGCTTCCCCGGCGCGCGGACCATCGACGAGTACTGGCACAACATCCGCACCGAGGTGGAGTCGGTACGGGAGTTCACCGTCGAGGAGATGCTGGCCGACGGGGCGGACCCGGCCCGGCTCGACGATCCCGCGTACGTCCGGGCCGGCACCTGGCTGCCCGGGATCGACGAGTTCGATGCGGCCTTCTTCGGCATCACGCCCCGCGAGGCGGAGACCCTCGACCCGCAGCACCGGATGTTGCTGGAGTGCGCCTGGCACGCGCTGGAGCACGCCGGCTACGACCCGTCCGGCCACGCCGGCCGGATCGGCCTGTTCGCCGGGTCGGGCCGCAGCACGTATCTCCTCGATCACCTGAGCAGCCACCCGAAGCTGATGCACACCGTCGGCGAGCACCAGTTGTCGATCAGCAACGACAAGGACTTCCTGCTCAGCCGGGTCGCCTACAAACTCGACCTGACCGGCCCCGCCGTCACCGTGGCCACGGCCTGCTCGACCTCGCTGGTGGCCGTGCACCTCGGCCGGCAGAGCCTGCTGACCGGCGAGTCCGACCTGGTCCTGGCCGGCGGGGTCAGCGTCTTCCCGGCGCAGCGGCGCGGCTACCTCTACCACGACGGCGGCGTGTACTCCCCCGACGGCCACTGCCGCCCCTTCAGCGCGGACGCGCGCGGCAGCATCGCCTCCAGCGGGGTCGGCATCGTCGCGCTCAAGCGGCTCGAGGACGCGGTCGCGGACAACGACACCGTCTACGCCGTGATCCGCGGTTCCGCGATCAACAACGACGGCGCCCGCCGCACCGGCTACACCGCGCCGGGCGTCGACGGCCAGGTCGCGGTGATCAGCAGCGCCCTCGCGTCGGCCGGCGTGGACCCCCGCTCGGTGAGCTACGTGGAGGCGCACGGCACGGGAACCAGCCTCGGCGACCCCATCGAGGTGGCCGCCCTGACCGAGGCGTTCCGGCGCGACACCGACGAGCGTGGCTTCTGCGCCCTCGGCTCCGCCAAGGCCAACATCGGGCACACCGACGCCGCAGCCGGCGTGGCCGGCCTGCTCAAGACGATCATGGCGCTGTACAGCCGTACGCTGCCGCCGACCATCAACGTCAGCCGGCCCAACCCGGCGATCGACTTCGAGAGCAGCCCGTTCTACCTGAACGACACCGCCCGGCCGTGGCCGGGCGACGGCCCGCGCCGGGCGGGGGTCAGCTCGTTCGGCATGGGCGGCA
>NZ_JBFAMU010000019.1:0-26346 GCF_040656655.1 Micromonospora sp. NPDC049799 | reverse complement strand
CGGTCCCGTGTTCGTCGAGGGGATTCAACGACCGGCCGGCCACCGTCATTCCGGGGCCGGGCGACCCACGCCCGGGGGCTGCGCGTCCTGCTCGACCGTCCACCCAATGTAACGACCCCCGGGCGGCCACGATTCCGCCGCCAGGATGCCCCCGGTCACACCCCGGAACCGGACAACCAGCCTGATAACGGACGCCGCAGCCAGGGGGCCGGGCGGAGATCCACTCGACATCACTGAAACCGGGCCATCGGCTCCACCCGGACAGCCCGACTTCACAGAACCCGAGTCGATCAAGCGTCCGGACACACGACGCAGAGGTCAGAGACTGCCCAGCAGGCGTGTCACGGTGATCTCGATGACGACCCGGTCCGGGTTCGGGCGCGGGGTGCGGTACCGCTCGGCGTACCGGCGCTCAGCGTCCGCCACCGCCGGCCGGTCGGAACGCACGACGGCCCGGCCCTCGATCGTCAACCAGCGCCGCCCGTCGACGTGGCACACCGCCACCGCCCCACCCTCGGGCCCGGCCTCGGCGACGTGTCGGGCCTTGCGGGAGGTGCGGCTGGTGATCACCCGTGCGAGGTTCGCGTCGGCGTCGAAGGTGACCCCCACCGGTACGACATGCGGGGTACCGTCCGCGCGCAGGGTGGTCAGCGTCGCGAGGTGCCGTTCCCGGCAGAACGCGGTGACCCGTTCGTCGTACGGGTCCAACCGATGGTCGCCCGGCATGTCGTGTCCCCTGTCTCGCAGCCCGACCTCGATCATGGCACGGCCCACCCGGGTGGAATGCCGGCAGCAGCAGGGCGGTTGCATCCCCGGTGAGCCGGCGGGCCAGGACGTGCGCCCGTCGGATCCGTGAGCCGAGCGCCTTTCCCGGTGCTTGCCGTCTCCGGTCCCGGAGGCGACAGACCCCCCGAACGGAGCCCGACTGATGAATCCGATCGTGCACAAGAGTGGCCTGTCCGTCGCCGGTCTGCTGGTCGCCGGTGGGTGCATCGCCGGCATCACCGGCCCCGCCACGGCCGAGGCGACGCCGATGGCCACCGCCCCGTTCGGCGCCGTCGGCGTCGACAGGTCCGACCGGGGCCCCGACAAGGCCGACAAGGACCGCAGGGGCGACCGGGCCGACAAGGTCCGGGATCGCCGGGCCGAGCGCATGGTGGGCATCGAGTACCAGGCGCAGCCCAACTTCTTCTACTGCGGCCCGGCGGCGACGCGGATCGCTCTGACCGCTCAGGGCAAGACGCTGTCGCAGGACGAGCTGGCGGCGAAGCTGGGCACCACGGAGGCCGGCACCGACTCGGCCCTCGACACCACCCGGGTGCTCAACGAGCTGACCGGTGCCGGGTACGAGACCCGCGAGATCCCGGGTCCGGTCGCCAAGCCGGAGGAGGTGGACCGGCTGCGCGCCGACGTGCTCGACGCGCTGGACGCCGGCCGGCCGGTGGTGGCCAACATCAAGGGCACCGCGGTCGACACCGACGGCGCACCGCACTCGTACGAGGGCGGCCACTACCTGACCCTGGTGGGTTACCGCGACGGCGGTGACCTGATCCGGATCGCCGACCCGGCCGCGCCGGTGGGCGAGTACTGGATGACCCTGGAGAAGGTCGCCAACTGGATCGCCGAGCGCGGCTACTCCGCCTGAGGCGAGGACGAACGAGGGCCGGTCCCCCGACGACGGGGGGACCGGCCCTCGCGTGTCCCGGCGGTCGGCGTACGCCGGGACTAACCCCGGTCCGCCCGGCTGACCTCGTCGATCAGGCCGGCGAGCAGTGCGGTACGGGGTACGACGGAGTCCAGGTCCAGCCACTCCGACGGGCTGTGGTCGGCGCCGCCCACCGGGCCGAGCCCGTCGAGCACCACCGCGCCGGCCTCGGCCAGCAGGTTCGCGTCGGCGCAGCCGCCGGTCGCGGTGTGTGACACCGGTATGCCGAGCCCGGCGCCGACCTTCGCGGCCAGTTCCGTGAGCCGCTGACCGGCCGGGCCCAGTTCCCAGGGCGGGGTGGGGGCGTGCACGGCCAGTTCGCCGCGTACCCCGGAGACCATCGGCTCGCCGACCAGCCGGCGGATCTCGGCGAGCGCGGCCTCGTACTCGCGGGCGTGCCAGGCGCGCAGGTCCACGAGCATGCGGGCCCGGTCGGGAACCACGTTGGGCCGGTCGCCGGAGGTCAGGTGGCCGACGTTGACGGTCACGCCGGGCCACCGGCCGTTGAGCGCGTCCAGGGCGACGGTCAGCCGGGCGGCGGCGAGCAGGGCGTTCGCCCCGCGCTCCGGCTCGATGCCGGCGTGCGCGGCCCGGCCGCGCAGCGTCACCTCCAGGTCGGCGACGCCCTTGCGCGCCGACACCAGGTCACCGTTGTCGCGGGCGCATTCCAGGCAGAGAGCCACGTCGGCCTCGGCCCCGAGGGTACGCAGAAGCGGCCGGCTGCCCGTCGAGCCGATCTCCTCGTCCGGGGTGCAGACCAGCACCAGCTCGCCGTACTCGTCGCGGTTGAGCGCGGCCAGGACCTCGACGGCGGCCAGACCGGCGAGCACGCCGCCCTTGTCGTCGCTGACCCCCGGCCCGTACGCCCGGCCGCCCTGCACACGGAACGGCCGGGCGGCGGCCGTGCCGGGCGGGAAGACGGTGTCGAGGTGTCCGGCGAGCAGGATCCGCCGGTGGCCCCGGCCCCGCCGCCGCCCGATGAGCACGTCGCCGAGCGGCGTGCCGGACGGGTCGGCGACCGGTTCCCGCTCGACGGACATGCCGGCTTCCAGGCACCAGGTCTGTACGAGGTCGGCGACCTGCCGCAGCCCGTCCACCTGGCCGGATCCGGAGTCGACGCCGACCAGGCGGGACAGGCGCTCGTGGTACGGGGCGAGCCGGTCCCCCGCCGCGGCGAGCAGGTCCGCGCTCTCCACCGGCACCCCTCCCACGTTGACCGCGCTCACAGGACCTTGTCCAGGAACGCGCGGGTGCGGTCGTGCTTGGGGTTGCCGAGCACCTCGCTCGGCGGGCCCGCCTCGACGACGACACCGCCGTCGAGGAAGGCGACGGTGTCGCCGACCTCGCGGGCGAAGCCCATCTCGTGGGTGACCACGACCATGGTCATGCCGTCGGCGGCCAGGGCCTTCATGACGTCGAGCACGTCGCCGACGAGTTCCGGGTCGAGTGCCGAGGTCGGCTCGTCGAAGAGCATCAGCTTGGGGTGCATGGCGAGCGCGCGGGCGATGGCGACCCGCTGCTGCTGCCCGCCGGAGAGCTGGGCGGGGTAGTTGTTCGCCTTCTCGGCGAGGCCCACCCGTTCCAGCAGCGTCATCGCCTCGGCGCGCGCCCGGTCGCGGGGCGTTCCGAGGACGCGCAGCGGCGCCTCGATGACGTTGCCGAGCGCGGTGAGGTGCGGGAAGAGGTTGAACCGCTGGAACACCATGCCGATGTCGCGGCGGCGGCGGGCGACCTCGCGGGCCTTCAGCTCGTAGAGCTTGTCGCCCTGGCGGCGGTAGCCGACCAGGTCGCCGTCGACCCAGAGCTGGCCACCGTCGATGCGTTCCAGGTGGTTGATGCAGCGAAGGAAGGTGGACTTACCGGAGCCCGACGGCCCGAGCAGACACGCGACCTCGCCGGGGGCGACGGTCATGTCGATGCCCTTGAGGACCTCGATCGGCCCGAACTTCTTGGTGACGCCCTCGGCGCGCACCATGGGCCGGGTCTCGACGGCGGCCTGCGCCGTACCGGTGGTGGTGGCTTGCGTGGTCATCGGACTCCTCCCCGGGCGAAGCCGCGGCCGAACCGGCGTTCGATGGCCCACTGGCCGGCGGACAGCAGGCTGACCAGCGCCAGGTACCAGATCGCCGCCACGACGAGCAGCGGGATCACCTTGTAGTTGCCCTGGTAGACGGTCTGGACGGCGGTCATCAGGTCGCGGCCGGCGATGATCGACACCAGTGCGGTGGACTTGAGCATGGTGATGGTCTCGTTGCCCATCGGCGGGATGATGACCCGCATCGCCTGGGGCAGGACGATCCGGCGCAGGGTGAGCGTCGGGCTCATGCCGAGGGCCGCGGCGGCCTCGGTCTGCCCGGTGTCCACGGCCAGGATGCCGCCCCGGATGACCTCGGCGGCGTACGCCATCTCGTTGAGCGACAGGGCGAGCACGGCGGCCACGGTGCCGGTGACCACGACGCTGGTCGGCTTGTCGAACAGGACCAGGTCGGTGAAGGGCAGGCTGAACGTGATGCGGGGGAACAGCGCGCCGAGGAAGCCGAAGAAGATGATCTGCACCAGCAGCGGGGTGCCCCGGAAGACCCAGATGAAGGCCCAGGAGACGCCGCGCAGCACGGGGTTGGCGGACAGGCGCATGACGGCGAGCAGGACGCCGCCGACGGTGCCGAGCACCATCGCCAGCAGGGTCAGCCAGAGCGTGGTGACCACACCGTCGAGGATGTAGTCCTTGAACAGGTACTCGCCGATGGTGGCGGGTTCGAGGTTGGGGCTGTCCAACAGCGCCCGGAGGAAGAGGGCCGCCACGCCGACCACGAGGATCGCGGTCAGCCAGCGTCCGTAGTGCCGTACGGGGACCACCCGTACGGTCTCGGTGTCGCTCGTCATTGAGTGCCTCCAGCGGGGACGGGGTGCGGCGGTCGCCGGGCGCCTTCCGGGCCCGCCCTCACGGTTTCGGAAGGGCGCCCGGCGACCGCGGTTCAGGGAGTCGCCTCCGCCGAGGTCAGTCGATGGCCTGGTCGATGGTGGCCGTCTTGACGGCGATCGGCTCCTGCTTCCACTGGGCGAGGATCTTGGTGTAGGTGCCGTCGTCGATCAGCGACTGCACCGCGGCCTGGTACGCCTGGGCCAGTTCCTTCTGGGCCTTGAGGAAGCCGAAGCCGTTCGGGCTGGCCAGCCAGCCGTTCGGGGCGGACGGGTCCTCGACCAGGTCGGCCTTGCCGGTCAGGGTGGGGGCGATGTCCACCAGGTTGACCTTGGTGGCGGCGACCACCTCGACGTTGCCGGCGATCAGCGCCTGCACCGCCTGCGGGTTCTCCGGGTACTCCTTGACCTCGATGGCCTTGCCGGCGCAGCTGGACTTGCTGTAGTCGGCGAGGTTCTTGGCCTGGTTGCTGGCCTTCTGCACGGCCACCTTGCGCCCGCACAGGTCGGCGACGGTCTTCACGGCGAGCGGGTTGCCGGTCTTGACCAGGAAGCCCGTGCCGGAGGCGGAGTAGTCGACGAAGGTCGCGACCTGCTGGCGCTCCTTCTTGTCGGTGATGCCGCCGGCGATCGCGTCGTACTTCGCGGCCTGCAGGCCCGGCACGAGGCCGTCGAAGGGCTGCTGGCTGAAGGTCGCCTTGATGCCCAGCCGGGCGGAGGCGGCCATGAACAGGTCGTAGTCCAGACCCTTGAACTCGTCGGTGCGGCCCTCGGTCTTGAAGTCGATGAAGGGCTCGTACGGGGCGTTGGTCGCCACGGTCAGGGTGCCGCGGTCCCGGATGTCGCCGGGGACCTTCTTGGCGAGGTTGGCGTCGGTGGTGACCTCACCGACGCCCTCGATGGTGACGGAGACGGTCTTGACCGCGTCGCCGGAACCGGCGGCGGTGGAGGAGTCGCCGCCGCAGCCGGCGGTGACGGCGAGGAGGGCCGTGGCCGTGGTGGCCAGGGCAAGGTGACGGATGCGCATGGGGTGTCCTTCCGGGTGCCAGTCGAACCAGCACCCGGACTGTAACGCACATTACGATTTCGATGGGGTTACAGTTTTCTGTAACGCCGCCTCAGCTTCCTCCGAAGGTCTGCTGGGCCTGCTCCATCGCCTTCAGACGCTTCCCGGCGACCGGCCCGAGCCGGTCGATCAACGCGGCCACCAGTGTCTCCACCAGCGCCAACGTGGGTACGAAGCTGTCGTACGGCGAGGGCGACTCGACCCGGCTGGGCAGCACCACCTCGGCCAGACCGGCCACCGGGGAGAGCCACCGGTCGGTGAACAGGACCACCCGGGCACCCCGCGCGGTGACCTCCCGGGCCAGCGCCAGCGTGGGTTCCTCGTACCGTCGGAAGTCGAAGAGGGCGAACAGGTCCCGGCGGCCGACGTCGACGAGCATGTCGGTGCGCTCCACCGGGGTCGACGGCAGCAGGCGACTCCCCCCGCGTACCTGCATCAGGTGCAGCACCAGGTAGTGGGCGAGCAGGCCGGAGAACCGGCCGCCCGCCGCCGTCACCCGCAGCTGCTGGTCGGCGAAGAGGCGGACCGCCGCGTCCAGCTCGCCCTGGGGCAACTCGGCCAGCGTCCCGGCCACGGCCTCCGGCAGGGTCGCCGCCGCCCGGGGCAGGGCCCCCTCCGGTGGAGTGCCGATCCGCTCCGCCGCCCGGTACGCGGTGAGCGGCGAGGTCTCCCGCTCGGCCAGTTCGTCGCGCAGTGCCCGCTGGAACTCCGGGTAGCCGCCGAACCCGAGCCGGCTGAGGAACCGCAGCACGGTCGGCGCGCTCACCTCCGCCCGCTCGGCCAGCGAGGCGACCGTGCCCAGCCCGGCGGCGGGGTACGAGGCCAGCAGGGCGCGGGCCACCCGGCGCTCGGCGGGGCTGCACTCGCCCAGCCGCTGGCGGATCAGCGCCGCCACACCCACGGCGGTTGACTCGGGGGATCCGGCGGCGTGGTCGTCGTGCGCCGGACCGGGGCCCACGCCCGGCTCACCGGCAAGATCGGAGGTCGACACGCGCTGAGCGTAGCCGCCGACGGGCGCGCGGAAGGCGCGTCCTCCCGGGGGGATGAGGAGGACGCGCCTTCCGGCTCGGGGTGGGATCAGGACTTGGCGACGGTGCAGGAGTAGTCGGCGGTGCCGGAGCCGGAGTACGCCTCCAGCTCGACGTAGTAGGTGGCCGAGCCGGACGACGTCCGCGTCAGCGAGGCCGACTCGTCGGTGCCCGCCCCGTCGTTGACCGAGCGGGTGACCGTGCTCCCGTTCGAGTTGAGCAGGTACAGGTCGGCGTCGTAGGCGGTCGGGACCGCGCAGTTCACCGTCAGCGTCTGTCCACTGGCGACGCTCACCTTGAAGTAGTCCCGGTCGCTGGTGCTCTTCATGTCGCCGGTGACGGTCAGCGGGTAGCTGTTGCCGGTGACGTCGTTGGCGGCGTTGCGGGAGTCGTTCGGCTCGACCTCGGCGTACGAGGAGCCACCACCGGGCGGAGGCGGCGGCGGGGTGGTCGAGCAGTCGGTGACCGTGGTGCCGCTGTAGAGGCTGCCGCTCGGCACGCCGTTGGTCACGCTCTTCAGGTAGTAGCCGCAGGTGGGCCGGTTGGCGAAGTGGTAGGTCTGGCCGTTGGCGAGCTTCCAGATCTTGAAGTTGGAGTAGGTCAGCGGCTGCCCCGACACGGCCACCTCGGGCTGGTGGTCACCGAGGACGACGTACGCGTTCGACCCGCTCAACGTGGCGAGCCCGGACTTGTCGATGAACAACGACGCGCCCTCGTTGACGCCGACGCCCCAGGCGGCGCCGCCGCTGGTGCGGCCGTCCTTGATCGCGCGGGCCACGAACGCCATCGTGCGGCCCATCCGGTCGCGCTCCTGGAAGTGCGAGTCGTTGATGGTGTTGGCGTAGTTCGCCCAGCGGAACATGCCGGTGGTGAAGGTCATCGACCGGTCGTACGGGTTGTCCAGGGCGATCGCCGAGGTGGCGCTGGCCGCGCAGGCGTCGTACACGATGTCGCTGTTGATGTGGTGACCGGCGCTGCCGCCGCCGACGCCGCCGCCCTTGGCCACGACCGACTCGACGGACGTCTCCAGCGCGGTGCCCTTCCAGGCGGCGTAGTTGCACTGGTTGCCGCCGGCGAAGTAGACGAACTCCGCGTTGCGGATGTCGGTGTTCACCTGGCTGTTGTTGCCGTCGTTGGCGTTGGTCAGCGTCAGCGTCGTACAGGAGTTGACGTTCGCCAGGCCCATGATGTCGTCGCACTCGGGGGTGCCGCCGTCGGACGCGGCGATGACCGCCACGTCGATCGTGCCGCTGCCGCCGCGGATGGCGTTGATCGCCTGCGTCATGGTGGCGGACACGACGCCGCCCGAGCCGTTCATCGTGTACGCCGGGCCGGACCAGGTCGCCCGGCTGACGTCGGTCGAGCTGCCCTGCCGGTCGCGGATGACCTGGGCGTGCGCGGCGGTCACCCCGACCGGGGCCACGGTGGCGACGAGGCTCGCGGCGGTGAGCACCGCCAGACGGGTACGCAGGGGGTTGCGGACAGGGAACATGGGCACCTCCGAGGGGCCACGGATCGATGAAACAGAAGTTACATCCATTAACTTGGCTGCTCAATACGTAACCTCTGTTACATCTTGATGACGGCCTCGGTCGATCCGCTCCGGCACCGGGCCGCAGCGGGAAACCCGCTGGCCAAGCCGGTGGCCGAGTTGCCAGGATCGGCCGATGCGCATGCACGCCGATCAGGTCGACATCCCCACCGACGTCGTCGCCGCCCTCGTCGCCGACCAGTTCCCGCGCTGGCAGGACCGTCCCGTCCGACCGGTCGTCTCGCACGGCACGGTGAACGCGCTGTTCCGGCTCGGCGACGACGTGGTGCTGCGCTTCCCGCTCCAGCCCGGTGACCCCGAGCGGCACGCCGACCTGGTCCGCGAGCAGGAGAACGCCCGCCGGCTCGCCCCGCTCCTGCCGCTGCCGGTGCCCGAGCCACTGGCCCTGGGCGAGCCCGGTCCCGGCTACCCCGGGCCGTGGACGGCGTACCGCTGGATCCCCGGCGAGACGGCGGGCGAGGCCCGCGTACGCGACGTGGTGGAGTTCGCCGACGACCTGGCTGAATTCGTGCGGGCGCTGCACGCGACGGACGCCGCCGGCCTCCGCTGGAACGGCCGTGGGCGCGGCGGTCCGCTGGTCGGGATGGACGTGTACGTGGCCGAGTGGCTGCCCGCGAGCGCGCACCTGACCGACACGGTCGCGCTGGCCCGGATCTGGGCGGAGTGCCGGGACGCGCCCGCGCACGACGGGCCGGACGTGTGGCTGCACGCCGACCTGATGCCGGGCAACCTGCTGGTCCGTGACGGCCGGCTCGCCGCGGTGATCGACCTGGGCGCGGTCGGCGTCGGGGACCCGGCGGTCGACCTGATGCCCGCGTGGAACCTGCTGCCGCCCGAGGGCCGGGACCGGTACCGGGCGGCGCTCGACGTCGACGACGCGACGTGGGCGCGCGGGCGCGGCTGGGCGCTGGCCCAGGCGATCGGCTGCCTGGCGTACTACGTGGACACCAACCCGGTCATGTCCGCGACCGCCCGCCACACACTGGACGCGATCCTCGCCGCCGAGGTGTAGGGAAGGGCCCCTTCCTAACGCCAGGCGTTGAGAAGGGGCCCTTCCTTACTTCACTTCGCGTTGATGCCGATCATGATGCCGGTGAACGAGGTCGACTCACCGGTCCGGTACGCGGCGAAGCCCCGACCCCGGCTCAGCGTCGCCTGCCACTGCGGGTCGTCCTCGTACGACACGTCGGACACGGACGCGCAACCCGCGTTGGCGATCAGTGCCTCCGCGTTGGTGACCAGGCCGTAGTTCCAGAACACGTCCTCGGTCGGCGTCACGTCGCAGCCCGGGGCGCCGGTGACGCGCTCCTTGCCGGGGGCGAAGAGCGGCTGCCAGCGGTCCGACCGGTACCGGTCGCCCTCGGTCAACCGGGTCCAGCGCACACCCTCGATGCCCCAGACCGGGGTGTCGGTGGTCCGCGCCCAGCGCAGGTCGAGCACGGTCACGCCGCGCTGGCCGATCACCCGCAGCTTCTGGTGCCGCGAGCCGACTCCGGTGACCTCCAGCGCGGTGTTCTCGTCCAGGCCGAAGACCCGCTTGTTGCCCGTGTCCGAGGCGAGCCGGATCGACCGGGCCTCCCGTCCGCGCCGGGAGAAGTGGGTGTCCAGCAGGCCGTCGCGGAAGAACCCGAACCCGCCCTTGGGCAGGTAGCCGAGGACGGTGGAGTCGTCGAAGTAGCCGGGCTTCGACCCGTCCCGCAGGCCGGGGTCGACCGAACCGCCGGTGATCATGTCGCGGCCGGCCATGATCTGCGCGCCCGCGCTGGTGCCGGAGACGACGGCGCCCTCGCGCAGCTTGCGCCGGACCGCGGCCAGTGCGGCGGAGTCGCGCTGCGCCTCGCCGCGGGTCATTGTCGTGACGTACCGGTACTGGTCGCCGCCGCCGAAGAAGAAGCCGGTCATCGAATTGATCTGGGCGACCACGGCCGGGTCGTCGGCCTTCTCCGGGTGGTCGGTGTCGATCGGGATCCACTGCGCGTCGGCCACGCCGAACGTCTTGAACAGGTTGGCGTAGTACTCGCCGTTGCAGACGCTGTTGTTGCAGTCCGGGGTGCCTGCGTCCGGGTCCTCCGACGGCGTCGGGGCCGCCGCGGTGAAGATGCCGATGCGGGCCTTTCCGGTGCCACCGGCGAGCCGGACGATGTCGCCGTAGATGGCGGCGTTGTCGTCGGCGAGTGCGCCGCCGACCAGCACGAGGCTGCCACCCGAGCGGTGGTGGTACGGGGTGGCCGAGGCGGGAGCCGCGGCAAGGGGGACGCTCAGCGCGACCGCCGTACACGCGCCGACCCCGAGGGTCAGCAGGCGGTTCAAGGGCATGACTGCTCCTCACTGGAGACCGTGAGGGCGGGCCGAGGTGAGCGTACGGCACAACATGCGCAGCGACAACGGCCGAAACAAGGGAGATGGGTTCGGTGGGCGAGGGACGGGTACGAGGCCCTCAGCCGACCGTTCCGCAACCGGTAAGGGGCCACCATGACCAACACACAGACCACCCAGCAGGACGTCGTCGACGTCCTCACCGCCGACCACCGCGAGGTCGAGGTTCTCTTCGTCGAGCTGGAGAGCCGGCAGGGCACTCCGGAGCACCGCCGCCACCTGGCCGACGTGGTGATCGCCGAGCTGGTCCGCCACTCGGTCGCCGAGGAGATGTACGTCTATCCGACCGCCCGCAAGGCGCTGCCGGACGGCGACCAGATCGCCGAGCACGAGATCTCCGAGCACGCCGACGCGGAGCGCACGATGAAGGACCTGGAGTCGGTCGACCCGTCCGACGCCCGCTTCGACGAGCTGCTGGCCCACCTGACCAGCACCATCCGCCACCACATTCAGGACGAGGAGTCGGACCTGTTCCCCCGCCTGCGGGCCGCGGTGGCGCGCGAGGAGATGGTCGAGCTGGCCGGCAAGGTCCAGGCCGCGAAGAAGTCCGCGCCGACCCGCCCGCACCCGGCCGCCCCGGACCGCCCGCCGGCGAACAAGATGCTCGCCCCCGGGACCGGCCTGGTGGACCGGGTCCGCGACGCCCTCAGCGGCCGCCCCACCTCGATGGAGGAGCTGCACAAGAAGGACGCCTGACCGGTGGAGACGGACGCTCCCGGGTCACCGCCGTCGCGGTGGCCCGGGAGCGTCCGATCTTTTGTCAGCGGGGGGACGTGTCGCCCTCGCCGGTACGCGCCTGCGCCATGTCGACGCCCTTGTCGGTCTGTTCGTCGTACTTGCCGCCGGTGCGCTTGTCGGCCATCTCGCCAGCCTTGTCCAGGCCCTGGTCGACCTGCTTGTCGTGCTTGTCCGCGAACTCGTCGGCCTTGTTCATGAAGTCGCTCACGACGTTCCTCCTCGCATCGGGGTTCGATGTACTGCGTTCCCTCGGCCGGGGACCGCAAACGCTCGCCGACCGGACAGATCACCGCACAATGCCCCCAGCGGCGCAGGACCGGACACCGGTGCGGCGGCGTACGATCCCTGCCGTGCACGAGACCCCGCATCGCCGACGGTTGATGTCGGTCGTGACCGCGCTGGCGCTGCTGCTGGCGGGTTGCCAGGCGGATCCGAGCGCCGAGCCGGCCCGCTGGTCCGGCTCGGGTGCCACCCCGTCGCCCCCGTCCGGTTCGCGCGCCGCACCGACCGCCGCGCCGAGGGACGCCAGCGGCCTCGGCGCCGCCCCCGTCGCCTGCCCCGACGCCCGGCCGGCACCGAGGTCCGCCAGTTCACTCGACCCGACCGCCGCCTCGTACCTCGGCCGCGACGGTGACGACGCCGCCAACGCGGTGGACGTCTCACCCGCCTGCGAGATCGTCGTCGGGGGGCGGTTCACCGGCCTGAGCGGCGGCACCACGACCACCCTCGGCCGGGGCGGTCCGGGCGCGGTGCTGCGGCTCGACGGCACCGGGCGGCGGCTACTTTCCACCACCCGGCTGGCCGGCACCGTCGAGGACCTGGAGGTCCGGCGCGACGGCGGCGAGATCGCGGTCGCCACCGACCGTGGGGTGTGGCTGCTCGACCCGAAGGCGTCCACCGCCCGCTGGCAGCGCGGCAAGGGCGCGACGCGCGTCGCGGTCGGCGCCGCCGGCACGGTCGCGGCCCTCGCCGGCACGACCGTCACCGTGTACGACCTCAAGGGCGCGACCCTCACCACCATCCGCCCCGAGGCGCGCACCGTCAGCGACGTCGCCGTCGACGACCGCAGCGGCCTCGTGTTCGTCAGCGGGTTCCGGCAGGTCAACGCCGGCCGGTGCGTGCCCGTGCAGATCGCGTACGTGCACGCCTACGACCGGCGGGGCACGCTGCGCTGGCGCGCGTACGACCATCCGGCCGACCGGCTCGGCGACCTCTGCGCGGACAGCCGGGCCGACCGGGTGGCGATGGGCCGCGACGGGAAGCTCTACCTGGCCGGCGAGACCGCGGGCGGCAACACCATCTTCGCCCGCTCGGCCGCCGACCCGTCCCGGCCGGCGCCCAACGTCGTCATCGACACGTTCACCCAGGCGTTCAACACCTCGAACGCGCACTACACCTACCTGGCCCGCCTCGACCCGGCCACCGGACGGCAGCTCGCCGGGCAGGTCGTGCTCAGCCGCATCGACAGCAAGGGCGACAAGGGCAACACCATCAAGCCGTACGCGGTCACCGCCGACGAGTCGGGCCGCGTCTACGCCGGCGGGGTGTCCGCGTACCAGATCGCCGGCCGGTCCCGGATCACGCTCGGTGGCCGCCGCCTCGCCCCGTACGCCGGTGGTGACGCGTGGGTGCTGGTGCTGTCGGCGGACCTGAAGCGACGTACCTCCTGGGTGGTCTTCACCGACGGCGGCGCCGGCGCGGTCCGCGGGGTGGCCGCCGCGTCCGGGGTGGCCGCCGCCGTCGCCAAGGTCGACAAGGGGCCGTTCCACCGCGCCCGTGCGGTGCAGTCCGGCGACGGGGGCGGCTACGTCGTCGCGTGGCCCGGGCTGTCCTGATCCGTCCTCGCCGCACACGCGCGCCTCGCGTGGGGTTCGGAGGCACGCCGACCGGGTACCGACTCGCCGGAGATCGAGGAGGGCCGACGTGGTCGACGATGGTGCCGGGCGGACGCCCGACGTGAAGGTGGTCGGGGGCGCCGCTCCCCGACAGACCTGGGCGGGGCTGCCCTGGCTGGTCCGCTCCGCGGTGGTGTGGAGCGCGTGCCTGATCGTGTTCGTGGTCGCGCTGTACCTGCTGGGCAGGGTCGCGGTGCTGCTCGCGCCGCTGGCCATCGCGGTCGCGGTGACCCTCTTCCTGGCCGCGCTGCTCGACCCGGTGCAGCTGGCGCTGCGCCGGCTGCGGCTGCCCGGCTCGCTGGCCGCCCTGCTCACGGTCCTGCTGCTGCTCGGCGTCCTGATCGGCGTGGGCGCGCTGGTGTGGAACCTGACCGCGTCCCAGTTCGGCGAGCTGAGCGAGGAACTGGTCGCGGGTGTCGAGCGGACCCGCGACTTCGTGACCTCCACGCTGCCGGTCACCGACCAGCAGCTCGACCGGATCATCGACCAGGCGCGCTCGGGCCTCGGCCAGGGCGGCGGGCTCGACCCGGTGGCCGGAGCACGGACCGCAGCCGAGGTGGTCGGCTCCGCACTGCTCGCGCTGGTGCTGCTGTTCTTCCTGCTCAAGGACGGCCGCGCGATGTGGCACTGGATGCTGGACCGGATGACCGGCCCGCGCCGGGGAGTCACCGCCGAGGCGGGCCGCAACGGGTGGCGCACCCTCGGCGCGTACAGCCGGGGCACCATGATGATCGCGGCGATCGACGCGATCGGCATCGGGATCGCGTTGGTGGTGCTGCGCGTGCCGCTGGCCTTCCCGCTGGCGCTGATCACGTTCTTCGGCGGCTTCATCCCGATCATCGGTGCGACGGTCGCCGGCGCGGTGGCCGTACTGGTGGCGCTCGCCGCGAAGGGGCCGGTGACCGCGCTGCTCGTGCTGGCCGCCGTCATCGCCGTGCAGCAGATCGAGGGCAACCTGCTGGAGCCACTCATCATGAAGCGGCAGGTACGCCTGCACCCGGCCGTCATCCTGATCGCGGTCACCGCCGGCACCCTCATCGCCGGCATCGCGGGCGCCTTCGTCGCGGTCCCGATCACGGCGGTCGCCTGGCGCGTCATCGACACCATCCAGCGCCGACGCGAAGGCGCTCCCCCGCCCCCCGCCGCACCCCCCGCACCCCCGGAAGCAGCCGAAGCACGCTGAGACACGGGCCGCAGGGTGCGGGCGCCCGCTGGGGTGGTGGGGCCAGCGTCAGTGGAGGTGGGTGGTGAACCAGGTGGCTGCCTCGTGGGACACCTGCTCCAGGGCACCGGGCTCCTCGAAGAGGTGGGTGGCGCCCGGGATGATGGTCAGCTCGGCGGTGTCGGGCAGGGCGTCCTGGGCCTGCTCGTTGAGCGCGATGACCTGCTCGTCGAGACCACCGACGAGCAGGAGCGTCGGGGCGCGTACCTGACCGAGGGCCGGGCCCGCCAGGTCGGGCCGCCCGCCACGGGACACCACCGCCCGGACCGGTTCGGGTCGTTCGGCGGCGGCGACCAGCGCGGCGGCGGCTCCGGTGCTCGCACCGAAGAGACCGATGGGCAACCCTCCCATCGCGCCGGCCGGGGCCGGGCCGAAGGGTTGCTCGGTGGCGAGCCAGTCGACGATCCCCGCCAACCGTCGCGCGAGCAGCCCGATGTCGAAGCGCAACTCGGCGGTCCGCTCGTCCACCTGGTTCTCCGCGGGGGTCAGCAGGTCGACCAGGACGGTACCCAGCGCGCTGCGGTTGAGTACGTGCGCCACCGCCACGTTGCGCGGGCTGTGCCGGGAGCTGCCGCTGCCGTGCGCGAACAGCACCACACCGGTCGTCTCCTCCGGCACCAGCAGGTCGGCGACGAGGTCCACCTCGCCGGCCGGGATCGTCACCTCACGACTGCGTACGTCCACGTCCCCACCTCCACTCCCCCTCCGACTTCCCCCCGAACCCCTCCGCATGCCGGTAAGGAAGGGCACCTTCTTAACGTCTGGGGTAGCGGAAGGGACCCTCGTTAACACCGCTCCTGCCGCGGGTGGGTGTTTGTCGCCGGGGGCGTCGGGTAGGCGACGGTGGACCGCAGACCGTACCGGCGCGACCAGCGCCCCGACGGATCGCGAGGATCGCCATGGCGCAGCAGCAGCGAGGGTCCCGGCAGCAGACCGCCGAGCGGGACCGCCAGGAACAGGACGCCGAACGCAACCGGGACTGGGCGGACGAAGCCGCCCAGGCGCGTACCGCCGACGATCCGCGGGCGATGGCTCCGCGCGACGCCGGGGGCCGGCCCTCCCAGGGCCGCGCACTCTGAGTAGGCGTCGCCCGAGCGGCGAAGGACGTTAAGAAGGGCCCCCTGTACAACGCCAAGCGTTGACGGGGGGCCCTTCCTTGCACCCTCCCCGCACCTACTGCTCCCGTTCGGGGAGGCGGAGGAGGGGGGCGCGGCCGGGGGCCTGCTCCGGGCGCGGGCCGGACACCTGGGCCGGCGGGATCGGCACGGTCACCGGTTCGGTGCCGGTGATCCGGACCAGCTCGCCGTGGTGGCGCAGCTCCAACACGTCCTCCGGCTCGGCGTGCCGGAGGACGTACGTGGTCTCGTGCGGCCGTACGCCGACCCGCAGCCGCATTCCGCGCCACTGGAGGGAGAACTCCAGGCCGGCCAGGCGGCTGGAGAGCCGGGGCGAGAACGAGAGGGTGCCGTCGTGGTCGCGCAGCCCGCCGAATCCGGAGACCAGGGCGATCCACGCCCCCGCGAGCGAGGCCATGTGCACGCCGTCGCGGGTGTTCTCGTTGAGGTCGTGCAGGTCCATCAGCGCGGCCTCGCGCAGGTAGCTGTGCGCCAGCTCGGGGTGGCCGACCTCGGCGGCGAGGACGGCCTGGGTGCACGCCGACAGCGACGAGTCCCGGACGGTACGCCGCTCGTAGTAGAGGAAGTTGCGCAGTTTCTGGTCGGGGGTGAAGGCGTCGCCCCGCCAGTGCATCGCCAGCACCAGGTCGGCCTGCTTGATCACCTGCTTGCGGTACAGGTCGAAGTACGGGTAGTGCAGCAGCAGCGGGTACTTCTCCGGCGGCGTGTGCTCGAAGTCCCACTCCTGGAGGCGCGTGAAACCCTCCACCTGCTCGTGGACGTCGATCTCCTCGTCGTACGGGATGTGCATGGACGCGGCGGCGTCCCGCCACGCGGCGGCCTCCTCGTCGGTGACCCCGAGGTGGTAGGCCTCGTCCCGGTACCGCATGACGGCGTTGGCGGCGGTGACGAGGTTCCGCTGTGCCATGAGGTTGGTGTAGATGTTGTCGTTCTTCACGGCGGTGTACTCGTCGGGGCCGGTCACCCCGTCGATGTGGAACTGGCCGTGGCGGTCGTGATGGCCGAGCGACCGCCAGAGCCGGGCGGTCTCGACCAGGAGTTCCAGGCCGATCTCCCGTTCCAGCGCGGTGTCCTGGGTGACCAGCACGTACCGCCGCAGCGCGTCGGCGACGTCGGCGGCGATGTGGAAGGCGGCGGTGCCGGCCGGCCAGTAGCCGGAGGACTCCCCGCCCTCGATGGTCCGCCACGGGAAGGCCGCGCCCTCGAGGTTGAGCGTCCGGGCCCGCTCCCGCGCGGTGTCGAGGGTGCGGTGCCGCCAGTGCAGCGCGTCCCGCACGGCGTCGGGATGGGTGTAGGTGAGCACCGGCAGCACGAACATCTCGGTGTCCCAGAACGCGTGACCGTCGTACCCCGGTCCGGTGAGGCCCTTCGAGGAGATGGCCCGGCGTTCGGTTCGCGCGCCGGCCTGGAGCACGTGGAAGAGACCGAACCGGACCGCCTGCTGGACCTCCGGGTCGCCCTCCACGACCACGTCGGCGGCGTCCCAGAACTCGTCCAGGTATTCGCGCTGCTCCCGCAGCAGCCCCTCCCAGCCGTCCAGCTTCGCCCCGGCCAACGCCGCGCCGACCTGGTCGCGTAGCGCCGGGAGCGACCGGCGGCTGGACCAGCCGTACGTGAGGTACTTGACCACCCGCAGCTTCTCGCCGGGCTTGAGGACGCAGGCGATGGTGGTGCGGACCCAGTCCTCGTACCCCTCGGACTCGAGGGTGATCCGCGCGGTGGTGCTGACCTCGTGGTCCATCGCGGCGGCGACCCGTAGCCCGGAGACCTTCGTGCGGTGGATGAGCAGCCCGCCGTCGTCGGTGGTCAGCTCCTCCTCCGCCAGCAGCGGCGACTCCAGCACGGCTGCCACCCGGGGGTCCCGGCTCTGTGGGGGCAGCGTCTCGTTGGCCACCAGTTCGGACTGGACGATGAGGCGCAGCGGGACGTCGACCGCCTCGACCTCGTAGTTGATGGCCGCGACCGCCCGCTGGCGGAACGACACCATGCGGGTACTACGGACCTTCACCTCCGGGCCGGCCGGGGAGCGCCAGTGCAGTTCCCGGTGCAGGGTGCCGGCGCGCATGTCGAGGATGCGTTCGTGGCCGAGGAGTTCGCCGTACCGGACGTCGAGCGGCTCGTCGTCGACGAGCAGCCGGATCAGCTTGCCGTTGGTGACGTTGACGACGGTCTGGCCGGACTCGGGAAAGCCGAAGCCGGCCTCCGCGTACGGCAGGGGGCGCAGTTCGTAGAAGGAGTTGAGGTAGGTGCCGGGCAGGCCGTGCGGCTCACCCTCGTCGAGGTTGCCGCGCAGGCCGATGTGGCCGTTGGAGAGCGCGAAGACCGACTCGGACTGGGCCAGCACGTCCATGTCGAGCCGGGTCTCCCGGACGTGCCACGGCTCGACGGGATAGGCCCGCTCCCGGATCACGCGGTGTCCCCGGTGTGCAGCAGGTCCGCGAGGTCGGTGACCACCACGTCCGCGCCGTGTTCCCGCAGTTCGGCGGCCTGGCCGACCCGGTCGACACCCACCACGTACCCGAATCCGCCGGCCCGCCCGGCGGCGACGCCGGCGAGGGCGTCCTCGAAGACGACGGCGTTGGCGGGGTCGACGCCGAGCAGCTTCGCGCCGGCCAGGAACGTGTCGGGGTGGGGCTTGCCGCGCAGGCCCTGCGCGCGGGCGACGAGCCCGTCGACCCGCGCCTCCAGCAGCGGTTCCAGCCCGGCGGCGGCGACCACCTCGCGGCCGTTGGCGCTGGCGGTGACCACGGCGCGGCGCAGGCCGGCGGCGGTGGCCGCCTTCAGGTACGCGACGGAGCCGGGGAAGACGTCCACCCCGTGGGCGCGCAGGTGCTCCAGCAGGAGCACGTTCTTGCGGTTGCCCACGCCGTTGACGGTCTCCGCGTCCGACGGGTCGTCCGGCCGCCCCTCGGGAAGGACGATCCCGCGTGAGGCGAGGAAGGTGCGTACGCCGTCGGCGCGGGGTCGCCCGTCGACGTACCGGTTGTAGTCGTCTCCGGGGTCGAACGGGCGGAAGGGTTCGCCGGTGGCAGCGGCGTGCCGCCGGAGGAAGTCGTCGAAGGTGGCGGTCCAGGCGGCGTTGTGGACCCGGGCGGTCTGCGTCAGCACACCGTCCAGGTCGAAGAGACAGGCGGTCACATGAGCAGGCAGGCCCAGCACGGTACGAATCTATCCAGACCTCCGCGCCGGCAAACCGGGTTCCGCCGAAGGGGTCGACGGGTGGCGGCGGAGACGCTGGCGCAACTCCTGGCGGCATGAGCCGGTGGGGTCACGGTCGACCGCGGCCCCACCGGCCGGTCACCGCTCAGTTCGGGCGCAGCGTCCAGACCACGGTCATCTCCGAGGTCGGCTTGCCCTCCTCGGTGGCGATCTCGACCCGTACCGGGAATTCCGGCCGCTGACCGGCGTCCAGCTCCGCGATCACCTCGGCCGCCGCGCGCCCCAGCCGGGCCGTCGCGCGCACCGGACCCATGGCGAGCTTCCGGTACGCGATGTCGGCGCGCACCGCGAGCGGCGTCGCCCGGTCGAGCAGGTGCCCGAACGCGGCGAGCACGACCGCGCCGGACGCGGTCTCACCGAGGGTGAACATGGCCCCGGCGTGCGGCCCGCCCACGTGGTTGTGAGTGGCCGGCGAGTCGGGCAGCCGGACGACGGCCCGCACGCCGCCGTCGGCATCGGGGGCCACCTCGACGAATTCGAAGCCGAGCGTACGGGCGAAGGGCACCGCGTCGAGCATGCCGGCCGCCACCTGGCGCGAGTCGATGGTCATGCCCGAACGTTACCCGCGAGTAACTTTCCGGGCAAGGGCGGTAGGCGGCCCGAGGGGCAAGATCGACTCGACTTCATTGAAGTCGGGCTGTCGAACGTCGGGGACACCCCGACTTCAGTGATGTCGAGTTGACCTTGCCGCCGTCGCCGGCCAGCGTCCGATCAGCGACTCAGCGGCGCTTGGCGTGCTCCACGAACGCCTGCCACGCCGCCGGCCCGAACACCAACGCCGGCCCCTGCCGATCCTTGCTGTCCCGCACGCAGACCACACCGTGCAGGTTGTCGGCCACCTCCACGCAGTTGCCCTGGTTGCCGCTGCTCCGGGTGCTTCTGCGCCAGATCGCGCCGGTCAGGTCCATGCCTCTGCCGCCTCCGATCCGCACCAGCAGACCGCCCGCGGCCAGGACCTCGTCGCATCGCTGGGTGAACTCCTCCCGGGGCGGGCGACGGGACTGCTCCACCGCCGCCACCAGCGAGGCGGAGTAGTTGAGTCGTTCGCCGAGCGCCTCCTGGGACATCCCGGCATCGGTCCGCAACACCTGTGCGGTCTGCTCTACGAGGCGGCGCGCGACCTGTACCGGCTGAACCCCGACGACGGCCCGAGCCCGCGCGACCTGTTCACCCGGTTCGTCGCCTGGGGGCCGTTCCGCCGCCCCCACGCACCGGGTTAGGAGCCGCTCCACGCGGTCTCGGCATGGTGCCGCTGGTCCCGCGCGTACGCCCGCAGCACCTCCCGGGTGTCGCCGCCGACCCGCAGGAAGTCGTCGTTGAGCACCGTGGCGAGGTCGTCCAGCGCGCAGCCGAGCATCCGGCCGGCCGTTCGGACGTGCGGGTCGGCCGACTCGGCGGCCAGGTCCACCAGGTCCAGCGCGTAGCGGAGCATGGCCGGCAGGGCGGTCTCCTCGGTCTGCTCCCGGAAGTAGTAGCTGGTGGGGAACTGGGTCAGGTCCACCCTGACCTCCGCCACCGCCGCCGCCAGGTCGGCCAGCAGGTCCGGCGGGAGGTGCTCGGGCGGCTTGTCCTCGGGGTGGTTGCGGGCCCGGCGCAGCACCGACAGGCGGAGCGCCAGGACGCGGCGCCGGGTCAGCGCCGGGTAGACCTCCACGACCCACGCGACCACGGCGGTGAGCAGCGAGAAGCCGACCAACGCCTCGATCGGCGTGGCGAGGCGCATCCAGACGGAGGTCGGCGCGATGTCGCCGAAGCCGAGCGTCGTGACCGTCACCAGCGACAGGTAGACCGCGTCGAGCAGGCTGTTGCGCTGGTGCGACTCCACGGAGAACGCGAAGCCCTCCGGCATGTCCGCGAGGTAGATCAGGGCCCAGCCGACGATGGTCGCCAGGCTCCAGAGCAGGGCCACCGCCGCCATGCCGAGCGGCCCGGCCAGGCCGGAGATGCGCCCCTTGCGGCCACCCCGGCCGGCGGACCGCCACACCAGCCGCATCACCAGCCGGGCGAGGGTGCCCCGGCCGGCGGGGTGCAGGAGCGTGTGGAACACGTCCCGGAGGACGATGACGACGATGCCGAGGCCCACCGCCGTCGACACCCAGTCCATCGGTCCCGCCTCCGGTGCGCCGCCACGGTCGCCGCTCATTATCCCGAGCCGGCACGCGCCGCGACCGGCACACGGTCAGCAACCGTTAGAAGGGGCCCCTCCTTACACCTCAGCGCCAGCCGACGTCGATGCGGTCGCCGCGTTCGTCGAAGAAGTGCAGGGCGTCCATGCGTACCTGGACGGCCATGGGGTGACCGGCGGTGACCGCCGGGTACGGCGCCAGCCGTACGGCGAGTTCCGCCGGGCGGCGGTGGTGACGGCCCGGGTCGTGCAGCACGCTGGTCCGGGTGCCGGAGCGCGAGCCGTCCTCGTCCTCCTGCTCGCCGGAGCGCCCGGCGAACCGCTGGACGACCTGGCCGAAGCGGCGCAGCCCGCGCTGGCCGCTGGCCGGCGTCTCGACCGGGCCACTGCTCATCTCGTCGACGACGACGGCGGTCGCGCCGATGTCGAGGAAGGCCAGCGACTCGTGCCCGTGGTGCTCCAGGTACCGGATGCGGCCCTGGAGGACGTCGCCGGGGCTGTCCGGGGCGACCGGGGTGAGCGCCTCCGCGCGCATGCCCACGACGATTCGCTCCCCGTGGTAGTGCGCCACCGCCCGGGTGCGGATGTCGTTCCACGGCAGGTAGAGCGCCTGGTCGCCGAGGGTGAGGGTGACGTACCGGTCGAGGTGGACGTAGACCGACGCCTCCAGCAGGTTCATCCGGGGGCTGCCGAGGAACGCGGCCACGTAGAGGGTGGCCGGCCGGCCGTACACCTGGGTGGGGGTGCCCACGTCCTGGAGGACGCCCTTGCGCATGATGGCGACCCGGTCGGCCATGGTGAGCGCCTCGGCCTGGTCGTGGGTCACGTAGACGGTGGTGACGCCGAGTTCCCGGGTCAGGCCGGAGATCTCCGCGCGCAGCTCGGCGCGGAGCCCGCTGTCCAGGTTGGACAGCGGCTCGTCCATCAGGAAGAGCCCGGGACGGCGGACGATCGCGCGGCCCATCGCGACCCGCTGGCGCTGCCCGCCGGAGAGCTGGCTGGGTCGGCGGGCGAGCACGTCGCCGATGCCCAACGCGCTGGCCACGTCGGTCACCCGCTCCCCGCGCCGCTCCGGCTCAAGGCCGGCCAGCCGGAGCGGGAACTCGATGTTGTCGTTCACGGACATGTGCGGGTACAGGGCGAAGTCCTGGAAGACCATCGCGACGCCGCGTTCGCGGGGCGGCAGGTCGTTGGCGAGTTCGCCGTTCAGCAGCACCGCGCCGGAGGTCGGATCCTCCAGGCCGGCGACCATCCGGAGCACGGTCGACTTCCCGCACCCGGACGGGCCGAGCAGCACCATGAACTCGCCGTCCTCGACGTCCAGGTTCACGGTGTCGACGGCGAGCGTGCCGTCCTTGAACACCTTGGTGACATCCTTGAGCGCGACGGTGGTCACCGTCTCCTCCCCCAGACTCGCCGGACAGACCCCGGCAATGACTGTGACGAGAATCATTCAATTCGCACATCGGGTGAACGTGCCATGTTCGACTCGTAACAGTCCTATTAAACGCCTTCGATGAAGACCCGCCGGACCACCCGCTCGGCGGCGTGCCCGTCGTCCAGTGCGCAGAACCGGTCCCGGAACCGCCGCCGGGCCTCCTCCGCCGCCTCCCCGCGTACCGCACCCGACCGGAACGCCTCGAGCAGCCCGGCGAAGGTCCGGGTGACCGCACCGGGCGGCTCGGCGGTCACGTCGAAGTAGACGCCGCGCGCCAGGCGGTACGCCTCCCAGTCCGGCGCGTAGATCACGATCGGCCGGTCCAGGACCGCGTAGTCGAACATCGCCGACGAGTAGTCGGTGACCAACAGGTCGGCGGCGAGGTAGAGGTCCTCGACGCGCGGGTGCGCGCTGACGTCGTGGACCCGGTCCCGGTCGACCGCACGGAGTGTCCGCCGGTCCCGGTCGTGGAAGTAGTGGCTGCGCATGAGCAGCCGGCCCGCCGGACCGAGCACGTCGAGGAGACAGTCCGGGTCGAACGGCGGCCGGTAGCCCGGCAGGTGCTCACGGTGCGTCGGCGCGTACAGGACGACCTGCTCGCCGTCGCGGACGCCCAGGTCGGCGCGGATCCGCAACACCTCCGCACGGGAGGCGGTGACCAGCCGGTCGTTGCGCGGGTAGCCGACCTCCAGGGTCGTGTACGCGGCCGGGTACGCCCGATCCCACATCTGGGTGGAGAAGCTGTTCGACGTGATGCTGTAGTCCCACCGGTCCACCCGGCGCAGCAGCCCGGCGAAGTCCATGCCCACCGCGCCCACCGGGTAGCGCTGCTGGTCCAGTCCCATCACCTTGACCGGGGTGCCGTGATGGGTCTGCACATGCACGGTGCCGGGCCGCTTGCGGACGGCGTCCGGGAAGTTGACGTTGTTGACCAACCAGCGGGCCCGCGCCAGCGTCCGGTACGCGGCCGGCGTCCCCGCCACCACGTACTCGACGCCCTCGGGGAGGGTGTCCACCCGGTCCCGCCGCACGATCCACACGCCCCGCACCCGTGGGGCCAGCCGGCGGGCCGCCTCGTAGATCGCCGCCGGGTTGCAGGCGTAGCCGCGGTACCAGTAGGCCGCGTACACGGCCAGCGTCGGGTCGACGGGTCGCCGCAGCTCGGTCCGGTAGTACTCGTGCAGCAGCACGTCGCGGGTCCGCCGGGCGGTGCGCCGCGCCACGGGGGTCACCCGCCGCTTCACGCGCCGGGCCCGCTGCCCGGCGGCGTCCCGGGCGAGGTACGCGTTCCGCAGCGCGCTGAACGTCCGCCACCGGCCGGCGGCGACCAGCCGGTGCTTGACCCCGTCCACGCCGGGCGGGACCGGATAGCCCTGCGGTGGGCGCCAGCGCCGGTAGTCGGTGGTGATCCGGGCGAAGAACCGGGGCCGCAGTTCCGGGGCGATGCGCTCCCCGTTGCCCAGCACGGTCAGGTAGTGCCAGATCATCCGCTCGAAGACGACGGGACGCAGTTCGTCGACGGCCGGTTGCCACCGCTCCATGAGACGGAACACCCGGTGCCACTGCTCGAAGACCTCGAAGTGGCGTTCGCCCCGCGTGCGGGTGATCGCCCCGGTCCGGCGCTGCCGGTAGTTGACGCACACCACGTCCAGGACGCCGATCCGCTCGGCGAGCATCAGCGCCGGGTAGGTGAACGACACGTCCTCGTACCAGCCGGGGGCGAAGCGCAGGCCGTTGTCGACCAGGAACTGCCGGCGCAGCAGCCGGTTCCAGGCGGTATGCAGCAGGTGGACCGCCTCCGGCCGCTCACGTAGCCGGAAGGTCTCCGGGCCGGGCGGTTCCGGGTAGACGTCGCGCATCCCGCTGCGGGTCGTGCTGGTGTTCCACCAGGCGCGGACGTGGTCGACGACGAGGACGTCCGGACGGGTTGCGCGCAGGCGGTCGGAGACGGCGGTGAGGCACTCCGGCTCCAGCCAGTCGTCGCCATCGACGAACCACACGTACTCGCCGACGGCCCGGTCCAGCCCGACGTTGCGGGCCGGACCGAGCCCGGCGTTCTCCGGCAACCGGACCGCGTGCACGCGGGGGTCGCGGTCGGCGTACTCGGCGAGGATCTCGCCGCTGTCGTCGGGCGAGCAGTCGTCGACACCGATCACCTCGATGTCGCTCTCCGGCTGTCCCAGGATCGAGTCCAGGCATTCGCGCAGGTAGCCCTGCACCCGGTAGGCCGGCACGACGAAGCTGATCAGGGTCACACCGGCCGTCCCTCACCTCAGCCCGGCGAGCCACCTCCGGCGCCGACCGGACCGGCCGTCGCCCGCGTGGCGCGGGCGGGCAGGACCACCCAGGCGAGGGCGACGCTTGCCATGAAAACCACGAGAAGGTACGTACCGAGTGTAACCATCCCGATACCCGCAAATCCGACGATCGCCGCCACGGCCAGCACCGCCGAACGTCCCTCCCAGCCCAGCGTGGCGTCGTGCAGCGGCGGGGCCACCTTCCGCTTCTCCAGCCGGGCGGTCAGGTCGTAGTGGTGCAGGGTCAGCACGAAGACGTACCCGAAGATCACCCAGGCCGGCACGTCGCCGACCACGCCGACGGCGATCGCGAACAGGTACTCGGCGGCCCGCAGCGCCGCCGGCACCAGCCAGTCCAGCGCGCCCCCGTGCGGCGCCCGCGCCATACCGGCCGCGGGCAGCAGCCACACCAGGGCTGCCAGCGGCACCCAGCGCGGGACGGCGTCGCCGCCGAGCAGGGCCAGCACCAGCAACGCCGCCATCCCCGTCGCGGCGAACACGGCCGACTCCAGCGGCCTGCGCCACGGCACCGCCGGCAGCCGGCGGGCCAGCGGGCCGTCGTCGCGGTGCAGCGAGGTGTCCACCGTGTCCAGCACCCCGACCCGCATCCAGCGGGCGCGCAGCGTGCGCAGAGCCCCGGTGTACGCGAACGCCAGCGCCGCCCACACCAGCACCGCCACCAGGGCGACCAGCGGGCTGAACAGCGCCACGGTGATCGCGATCAGCGCCCACCGCTCCCCGATCGGGAACACCACCGTCCGCTTCAACCAGTACGACAGCGAACCGGTGTCCGCCTGCACCCGCGTCGAGGCGGCGTTGAGCTTGTCGCCGATCCCGCCGCCCCCGCCGACGGCCTTCGGGCGGCGCGCCGCCTCGTCGTGCAGCGCCCCGTACCAGGTGTCGGTCATGTGCCGCACCGTCTGCAGCGTCATCGCGGCGATCGCCAACGCCCACCCGTAGCGGTAACCGGCGGCCGTCGCCCCGTAGCCGAGACCCGCGTAGACCACGTACTCCTTGGCCCGGTCGGCCATCGTGTCCAGCCAGCCGCCCCAGGCACTGAAGTTGCGGGTGTAGCGGGCCAACTGGCCGTCCACGCAGTCCAGCACGAAGCCCAGGTAGAGCAGCACCCCGCCGAGGACCAGCGCCGGCCGGTCGCCGACGGCGAACAGCACCGCCGCCGCCACCGCGAACGCGATCGAGATCATCGTGACGACGGTCGGGGTCAGTCCCAGCCGCGCCGACAGCTTCGTCACGTGCGGGGACCAGGTGCTCACGAAGTACGTCGTGAAGAAGTCGTCCCGCTCCTTCACCGACAGCCGCAGCTCCGCCCGGTCCTCGTCGACGGCGGCGACCGCCGCCTCCGCCCCGGCCAACTCGGTCGGGTCGGTGACCCGGTGCGCCACGAGCAGACGTACCCGATGGGCGAACGTCAGCGTGCCGCGCGCGGTGAGGTCGGCGAAGAGCCGGTCCACGGCGGACCCGACGGGCCTCGCTCCGGTCGGCCCGGCCGGTCCCACCGCGACCACCCCGGCGGCCACCGCCCGCGCCGACTCGACGAGGGCCGGCACATCGGCGGCGCCGACCCGCAACGCGCCCCCGAACGTGCCGCGGGCGACAGCCCGTTCAGCCA
>NZ_JBFAMU010000018.1:0-26422 GCF_040656655.1 Micromonospora sp. NPDC049799 | reverse complement strand
CGTGCGGGCGCGCCGGCGGCTGCGATCCGGTCCCGGCGGCCAGCGCCGCCCGCCGCGCCCGCAGGACCAGCCGGTTGCGGATCCGCGCGGGCGACAGGTCGAAGACGTTCATCGCCAGTACGTCCGCAGGCAGCGCAGGATGATCGAGTCGGCCCAGGCCGCCCGGGGGCAGGTGCCGTCGGCGCGGCAGTCCGGGCATTCCGGGTACGGGGATCCTCGGCAGGACTCCGCCAGTGCACCTCGACCACTCGGTTCGCCCGGGCGAGCTGGGCGCGCGACGAGGATCGGTGCTGCGTCAGCGGCGCGGGCGGCGGGAACACTCGCCGTCGTGGCCGTCGCGGAGAACGCAGCGCCGCCCGCCCGGCAGCCGAAGGTCACAGAAGACCCGGTGGCGAAGGAACTGCTCGTCCTCCTCGGAGACGGTCATCTCCCCCGGGTCCATCATCGGCAGGACGGTGATCCAGCGGCCGACGACCCGGGCCAGGCGCTGCGCGGCCGGCAGATCGGCGGCGACCACGGGTAGACGGATCACGTACCGCCCGCTCACCGGGCACCGCCCTGGGCCTGCTCGGACTGCCACCGGCGCAACGCGTCCTTGACGACAGCGGTCTCCTGCCGGCTCTGCGCGAGCGCGCCGTAGACGGCAGCCATATCGACGGCGACCCGGTCAAGGAACGCGTAGACCTCATCGGGGTTGAGACCGCGACGTCCGACGCGTGCCGGCGGGAAGCGGCGCTCGCGCACCTGCCACGGCAACAGACTGGGGTACGCGCGGGAACGGTACGTCGCTCCACCACTCGCCGGGAACGGCCTCTGGTTGCGGACGCTCATCTCTACTTGCCTTCCTGGTCGTGGATGGGTGGGTCCGCCCGCCCTGCCCGCACGGGCGGACCCACCCCGCCCGGACACCGCAGCTTCGATCAGCGGTACGGCGTCCGGGCTGCTCAGCGAGGGGTTCAGCCGGGAAGCGCGGCGGCCGGTTCGGGGGAAGACCCGGCCGCCGCGCTGTGGTCATCTTGTGACAGTCCGCTGTGGAGGCGCAACGTTTCACGCCGCGATTTCGCGGATGTGCATTGACTTTCTTTGCTGAAACCCGTAGACGTTGCAGGAGCAGGTCACGCAGTGTTGCGTCTTTAAACCAGGGAGTGTGCGGATGGCCGAGGACCTCGGATCGACGGTGCCGCGCCGGCAGCTCGGCCGGCTGCTGCGACAGTTCCGCAACGAGGCGGGCGTGACGCTCGACGCCGCCGCCGAGGCGCTGGAGTACAGCCGGCAGAAGATCTGGCGGCTCGAGTGCGGCATGGGCGCGGTCCGGATACTCGACGTCAAGGCGATGTGCGAGCTGTACGGAGTGTCGCCGGAGATGACCGAGGCGATGCGCGGCCTGGCGGCGGAGACGAAGTCGAAGGGGTGGTGGCACGCGTACGGGGACGCGGTGCCGAACTGGTTCGAGCTGTACGTCGGCCTGGAATCCGCCGCCGCCTACCTTCGCCGCTACGACGAGTCACTGGTCCCCGGCCTGTTCCAGACGCGTGAGTACGCGCGGGCGATCTATCGACTCGACCGCCCTCAGACCAGTGAGGAGGATCGGGAGCGAGCGGTGGAGGTCCGGCTGCAGCGGCAGTCACTACTGACGCGGCGACTTCCTGCCGCTCCGAAGGTGGCGCAGGTGCTTTCCGAGGCGGTTCTCCGTCGCACTGTCGGCGACGTACGGGTCATGATGGCTCAGCTCGACCATCTCATCCGCCTGTCCGACCTGCCGAACGTGTCCCTCAGGGTGCTCCCGCTGACGACAGGCCCTCAGCCCGGTGCCGTCGCCGGATCCTTCGTCATCCTCGACTTCCCGCCCACCAGAGGCGGCCGAGCGACTCCCGAGCCTTCCGTGGTCTACAGCGAGTCCCTCACCGGCGCGCTCTACCTCGACAAGCCAGACGAACTACAGGCGTACGAGGCCGTGTGGAAGGGCTTGGATGCGCAGGCGCTCGGTGAGGCAGAATCAGAAGACATGATCAAGCAGATCATCGGGGAGATGCGGCATGACTGACCTGACCGGCGCCGTCTGGCGCAAGAGCACCCGCAGCGGCGGCAACGGCGGCGACTGCGTCGAGGTCGCCACCAACCTCCCCGGCATCGTCGCCGTCCGCGACTCCAAGGACCCGAACGGTCCGGCACTGACCTTCACGCCCCGGGTCTGGTCCGCCTTCACGACCGCCGCCGAGAGCGGACTTCGAGCCGACCACGTCCAGTCGTGACCGCTACGACGATCGTCGCGTTCGCCGCGGTGACGGCGCTGGGCATCAGTCGCTGGCTGCGACCCCCAAGAACGGGCTAGGTGCACCGCTCCAGGAGACATGCAGGGCCTCCCGGGCTCGTGTGCTGGCGACGAAGAGCAGACAACGCTCGCGGAGCAGGTCGCTGTCGTGCTGCACCTGGTCAACTTCGGCTGGAGTGACCTCCTTCTCGAACGGCACGGCCCGGGCGGTGACCCCGACCATCGCCACGCAACGGAACTCCAGGCCCTTCATGGCGTGCATCGTCGCCAGTCGCACCCCGTCGACGTCCGCGCCCGGCTGGTCCCGCACCCGCACGGCCGGTACGCCGGCGGCGGTCAGCTCGTCGTACACCGGACCGAGGGTGGTGTTGAACCGAGCGCAGACCGCAATCTCGCTCGCGGCGACACCCTGATCCAGCCACTCCCGCACCCGCCTCACGAGTGCCGCAACCTCCGCCTGGACGTTGGGGTATCCCTGAGCGTGCGGTCGCTTGCCATGCAGGAGGGACCGGTAGCCGGTGAGGCTGTCTTCGCCGTCGCCGCCCAGGTCCTCGACCCGGGATCCCGTCAGCACCTTCGTCGACCAGGACAGAATCTCCTCGGTGCTGCGGTAGTTGATGCGCAACCGGCTGCTACGCCCGGCAACCGAGATGCCCAGGGAGCTGAGCGACACCCGGCAGTCGTAGATCCGCTGGTGCGGGTCGCCGGTAATGAACAGATCGTCGGGTCCGGGCACCGCCGCGGCACGAAGCACCCGCCACTGCGTGGGGTGAAGGTCCTGCGCCTCGTCCACCACCACGTGCCGGAAGCCGTGCGCAGCCAGGTCAGCGTGCTGCAGCAGGTCGGCCGCCCGCGCGCACACCTGGAGGTGGGTAAGGGCACCGGCGGCCGCCAGCTCCGCTGAGAACATCTCTACGGCGTCCCACACCCGGTCCCGCTGCCGAGGGCCCAGCGCCGTCCCTCTCCCCCGCCGGCTGACCTCCCGGTACGCCTCGCGGCTGCGGATGTCGTGTGCGAGGACGACGTGCCGGTATTCCTGGGCGAGGAACTGCTCGGGCCAGGGCAGGGTGAGCCGCCGGCACACCCGCCGCCAGACCTGCCGCTCGTCAACATCCCCGATGGGCGTGGGCACCCGCCCGCCAAGGGCGCGCACGGTCCGGTTGGCGAAGGCGTTGACGGTGGTCACCTCCACCCGCGCCAGCTGCTCATCGTCCCCAAGGAGCAGCGCCAGGTTCTCCCGCAGCGCGGCGGCCAGGGCGTTGGTGTACGTGGTGAGCAGTACCCGGCTGTCGGCGGAGCGGGACAGCAGGTGCCTGACCCGATGCAACGCGACCACAGTCTTGCCAGTCCCAGGACCACCGGTCACCTGCGCCGGGCCCTTGTACGACACCCGGTACGCCATCCGCCGCTGTGACGGGTGCAGGAACACCCGCCAAGCGGCGAATGGCTTGTCGAGGATCTCGGCCAGTTCGTCCGGCCGGGTGACCAGCATGATGCGGCTGCGGGTGTTGGCGATTGCCGCCCCGAGGCTTTCGCTGGGCTCCGGCGTGACCTCCGCCGGGCGGCGCTCAGTCACGACGTCCCGGTAGACCTCGTCCGGTGAGAAGCCCTCGGCGAGGTACTGCAATACCTCGAACTGGTCCTCCGGGAGCAGCATGCCGAACGCTTCCAGCTGTGGCTTGTCGACGATCGTCCGGACGGCTCGCAGCACCTGGTCGTCGATGCCGAGATGCCGGAGGACCGTGTCCGAGTGCTTCGCGAACAGCAGCATCGGAGCTTGTGCCGCCGCCTTCTCCAACGCCGGCGTGAGTTGCTCGAGGGCGACGACGTTGCGGACCTCCAGTGCCCGCGTCGCCGTGTTGACCGTGTAGAGGCGCTTCGCCGCCCATGTGTAGGCGCCGTCGTGTGGCACAACGTTCAGCAGCAGGAACGTGTCGCTGCCGTCGTCGGGTGCCAGCACCACTCCACGCCAGAAGTCGTTGATGCGGATGGTCCGCATCCTCGGGTCACGGGCGTTGTTCACCGACTCCAGGTGCAGGCCCTTGTCAGCGTGCAACTCGGCAATGGTCAGCTGCTGGAACTTCGCCATCGCCTTGCGTACGCCAGCCTTGATCGGCTTCTCCAGGACATCGAAGCTCTCCCAGAAGGTGTTGGCAAAGGCGAGCTGAGGCACGAGCGGACCTCCAGGGGTCAGGGGTCGACGGCGGTGGCACTACCGGCCGCGGCGAACGGGCCGATTTCCGCAGCGCCCCGGCCCGGGGGCGCTGTAGGACCGTAAGGGTCGGTGCGGGAGCTTAGATCATGATCAGCTCGTCCGAGGCGGGCGATTGGGCCTGGTCGTAGAACCAGCGCAGGTGGTCGAGTAGAGCGTCCCGGGCGTCGGAGTCGGTGAGGACGGTCAGCGGAAATCCGGGCCGAAGCGCAAGTTTGGCGGCGGCGATGTTCACACCCGGCAACTGGTTCAGCCGCTGGCGCAGCTCCTCCCGCACGGCGATGTCCCCGAACGGGGGCCGGACGCTCAGGTGCTGGAACACAACTTCGAACTTCCCGCTCGGGTAGATCGTCGCCGGCCAGATGTCGCCGAGTTCGTGCCTGCGGTCCCGGGCCATGAGGAAGCAGGAGGTCTCACCGCGGGTGCCGTAGAGGAGCGTCCCGCCGATCCCGGTCCAAGCCTCGAGTACGGCCTGGGTAGCGGTGGCGACCGCCGGTCCCTGCAGGGCGACCAACTGCTCGAGGAAGCGTGCGGCGTAGTCGACCTCATGGTCGGATCGCGGCCGAGGCAGGCGCTCGGGTAGATCATCCGGCGTCACCCCGGCAAGCTGCGCCAGCTCCTCGGTGCCGATCCGCTGGGCCACGGCCGCTTTGCCGTACTGGTCGAACTGCACGCCCTCGGCGCGCAGCAGGTCCCGCGGGTCGTCGGTGCGATTCGGGTCGGCCCAGCGGAAGCCCGGGGAGACCGTGCCCTCGACCTGCAGGACCCGATGGGCGTTCGGGACGGGGTGGTTGGCGAGCCGGGCACCGACGGGCACAGGAGCGGTGCCGATGAGAGCGGCCAGGTCGCCGTAGGTGGTCCAGGAGCCCGCGGGCAGTGCGGCGAGGGCCTTGTTCATCACGTCCCACGGCACCATCGACTGGTCGACCGCCTGCTCGGTGGGTCCCGGCCAGAGGGAGACGATGCGGTCTGCGAGGGCATCGGCCCGCGCGTGGATCTCGGGCCGGCCCCAGCGGTTCTGGGCGGCGATCTCCTGGTTGAGCATGATCCCGCTCTGCCGGAGTTGGACGCGCTTGACCGCGAAGGAGTTGTTACTGAGCTCTGAGTTGTAGCCGGTGAGGGTCAGGTTCCCCAGCGTGTGGACCAGGGCCTCGTGCGCCTCAGCGAGGTTCTCCTCTGGTCCGAGGTCAGAGGCGAGCATCTGCCGCCACTCGCTGGTGGGGGTCTGCGGCAGCACGTGCTCGATGGTCAGCGAGTCCGGCGCTACCGGCTCCTTGCTGCCGTATGACTCCTCCAGCCACCGCAGCACCAGGTTGCGCTGGTGCGGCCGGCCGTTGAGGTAGTACGGAATTGACCGGACGGCGACCCGGACGCTCTCGTCGGTGGCGTAGTACTTGCGACCGACCGACAGGTAGGCGTGCACGGCCTGGTCCACGGGAAGGTCACGGTTCATTTCGGTGACGACGGACAGCAGGATCCGATTGACGTTCGCGGTGGCCCGACCGATCACCAGACGACGGACGAAGAAGCTTTCCACGTACAGCATCGCCGAAGCGACCTCGGCGGACGTCGCGGTGCCGTGCTCACGCCGGTCCAGCAGGTGCAGCAGCAGCGGGTACACCGTCGTCGTGCCCCAAGCGCTCAGCCGCTCCAGCCGCCGCCGCACGTCGGGGTTCTGCTCCTCAGCAGGATGGAGGATCAGCCGGAGTAGAGCCCCGAGGCGGCTGAATCGCTGCACCTCCGCCTCGATTTCCTTCTCGGACCGCAGCTGCTCGAGGCGGGTCTGCTGAGCCGCGTAGATGTCGGTCTGCTTGACTCGCGGGTCGCGGTGTACCAGGTCGAGCCAGAAGAGCAACTCCAGCTCCGCCGATGTCAGCCGATTCTGCAGCGGCAGCCACAGGGACTGGTAGACCGTTTCGCCCCGGGTGGGCAGCCGCATGAACAGGTAGTTGCGCAGCAGGTCGCCCTGGGTGAGTTTCAAACCGGTGTTGTTCAACGACTCGAAGATCCGGTAGACGTTGTCCCCGGGTTGCGCGGTGACCGACACCAGCGCCAGGCCCGTGATGACGGCGCTCTCGATGCGCTCGATGTCCAGCGGGTCGTCCGGGTCGTCGGCCGCAGCGAGCTGGGTGGCGAAGAATTGGTAGGCGACACCGACGGGGTCGACGCCCCCGGCCTGGGGGGTGGATTCCAGACAGGCCACGTAGGCGTCCCGGTCGGCCTGGGTGGGAACCAGCTTCCAGCGGCGCTGCCCCTGCTCCCACGGGTTCGTCAGGTACTGCTGGTTGAGACGGTCGCGGTGCTTCGGGTCCTCGTGCTGCGCCCGATAGTCCCGAATGGCGCAGAGCAGGATGGTCAGGCTGGTCAGTCGCTGCTGGCCGTCGACCACCAGAAACTCGGCGAGGCCCGCCGGACCGTTCGCGGGGCTGGGTGCGAGCACCAGCGAGCCGATGAAATGCGTGGCGCCCGGGTTGTCTACACGGTCCTCTGCGAGCTTACGCACGTCCTCCCACAGTCGCGTCAACTGCGCCTTCGTCCACGAGTAGGTGCGCTGATACAACGGCACCTGATACTGCTTCGTCCCCTCCAACAGACCTTGAAGCGTGGTCTCCGCTGCCGCGACCATCCTCAACCCCCTCCAGTTCGGACCGGCGCAGAGCCGGCAAGGAAACACTGTGACGTGCGACAAGCAACTGCGGTCCGCCGAGAGGCGGCGTGTTCATCGAGAGTCGGGCGGACGCAGTCCAGACAACAGGTCGGCGATCTCCCGAGCGCTGGGGTGGGTGGCGCTGTGCAGCCGGGTCAGGTCCGCCAGGAGGCCGCCCAGGGTCTGCTCGGCGGCGTGCCGCTGACCAGCACCGAGCTGGAGCAGACCGATCTGGCGGCGCAGCTCCAACGTGCGTGAGTCATCCGCGCCAAACGCCTCGGTCTCGTCCTGCACGAGTGCGTCGAGCTGCCGCAACGCCTCGCTGGTCTCACCGAGGAGCGCGCGGCACGTGGCGCCTCTCAGCCGACAGTGCAGCGCGAGATCAACACGACGGCCCTGCGTCTGGGCGACATCCTGGGCGAGTTCCTCGTACGCCGGCCCGGCCCGCCGGTAGTCGCCTTCTTCGAAGAGCGCGTCGGCCAGTTCGAGCCGGGCCCGCACCACGTCCTCGTCGGCGCCGCCGAGGGCGGTGATCGCTGGCGCGACTGCGGCGGCGAGGACCTCTGCGGCCTGACCGTAGCGGGACGACCCGACCAGCCGACCGGCTTCCGCTCGGGCACGCCGCAGCTCCGACCGTCCGATACCCGACGTCTCGGCTGGCCTCCGCTGGGGCGGTGCGGGCGGATTCGCCCCTTCGGTGCTGACCGCGGACGGCAGGATCGGTCCGGCGGGTAGCACCGCGGGGGCCGAGGTGAACACACGCCCCAGCATCGAGCCGTACATCCGGGTAGGGCTCACCGTCGACGGCATGTCAAGGACGCCCGGCAGTGGACCGAGGTCGGTGGCGAAGGGCAGGAGGCGGTTGAAAACGGCGTGAGCAGTCGCCGGCCGGTCCTCGGGCTTCTTCTGCAATAAATGCAGCAGCAGTTCCTCGAGGCCTGCGGGTACGTCGTCCCGTACGCTGCGAACCGGCAGCGGCTTGTGACTGACCTGCTTGCTCCACACGTCGTACGAGGTGGACCCGGTGAAGAGCCGCTCCCCGGTCAACATCTCGTGCAGGGTGCAACCCAGCGCGTAGAGGTCGGTGGCGGGGCCACTGATGTTGGTCTCGATCTGTTCGGGCGCCATGTAGGCCGGCGTGCCGGGCGGCAGACCGGTGGCGGTGATCTTCGAGAAGTCGGAGAGGGTAGGCGCTGCGGCGAGTCCGAAGTCGAGCACCTTGACCGCACCGTCGGGCTGGAGCATGAGGTTGCTCGGCTTGAGGTCACGGTGCACGAGCGAGGCCTGATGTGCGGCGGTGAGGACCGCACAGACCTGGGCGGCGATCCCGGCCGCCCAGCCGATGGGCAACGCACCCTGCTCGGCGACCAGGTCGGCGACGCTGATGCCCTTGATGCGCTGCATTACCAGGTAGGGGCGACCCTCGTGTGAACCTACGTCGTACACAGCCGGGACGCCGGGATGCTCGAGGCGGGCCGTGATCCGCGACTCGCGGACGAACCGGCGGATGTAGTCCTTGTCCTGCTCGCCGTTGGGGAAGCGGATGAACTTCACCGCCACGTGCCGGTCCAGTTTGGTGTCGTGCCCCAGCCACACCTCGCCCATGCCGCCACGGCCGATGGGCAGGTCATCCAACTCGTACCGGCCATTGATCAGCGCCCCCACCGCACCAACCCTCCCCGTTCCCGATCCCCCAGCATGCGCAGGCTAGTCCTTTACCGACGGGCGCAGCGTCCCGTCGCTGAGACCGACGAACCCCCGCTCGACGAGTTCCTCCCCCAGCGCCGTCGCCTCCCGCAACCGGGTCTCGAACGCCATCAACCGCCGGAACGCCGTTCCTATCCGCCGCTGCTCCGACAGGGGCAGCCGAGGCAGGCGGATCCGACGGATGTCGAGGCGGCCCGCGATGGATGAACCGCTGGAACCCGAACCAGGCCGAGCGGCCCGCAGGAAGCCGGCCAGGAAGTACGGATCCACCTGCTCCGAGTCGACCCGAAGCAGGTAGAGCCGCGGGCCGAGCAGCGGGCCGCCTTCGCAGACGACTTGGACGGCGGATGCTTGTGGCGCGAGGGGTGTCACCACGTCGCCTGCCCTGAGGGTGACCGCGCCGGGGAGGGGCACGGCCGTCCCGGATGGCGGACTCCCGCGCCGTACGTCCCGGGCGGTGAGCACCGGCACGGGTCCGTCCTCGGCCGTTCCCATCTTCATCGGCGCCTGCCGGATCGTGACCGCGCCCGCTCTGACCAGCTCGCCGACGGTGGTCATCACCGGGACGTCGGGCGACGGCGCGTCGGTCAGGTCCGGCAGTGTCGGCACCAGGGCGTCGACCGCATTGCTCAGCGCCGCCCGCACGGGTGGAAACGCGGACGGTGGCGTGCCGGCGGCGGCGAGGTGCCGTGCCGGAGAAAGGTCGACATCGTCATCCAACAGGTCGATGATCGGCACCGCCCGGCTCTCGGCCGGCAGCTCGGACCCGGCGCAGAACGCCACCCATGCCTGGACGGCCCCTGCTGGTTCGGAGCACGCATCGACCATGAGTACCTCGTCGGGACGCCGCGCACCGTCGGGACGCTGCATCAGCCACACGTCCGGTGCCACCGTCCCGGCCGGCCCGGTCGCCGGCAGGCAGATCACCGCGCGAAACGCCCCGGCTCGGAGCAGGTTGCTCCTGATGCGCCGGCCCGAACGCCGGCTGGCGGCAGCGCCCGGCATGAGAACCGCGACCCGGCCGCCGGGCCTGACGTGCCGGAGGCAGTGCTGTACCCACGCCAGTTCCGGTTCGCCCCGGGGCGGCAGGCCGTACTCCCAACGCGCATCGCCGGTCAACTCGTCATGGCCCCAGGACCGGTCCGCGAAGGGCGGGTTGCACACCGCCGCGTCGAACAACTCCCCGTCGTACGCATCGGCTCGCAGCGAGTCCGACACGGCGACCCGGGCGTCGCCGGCGTGTAGCAGAAGCCTGGCGGCCGCGATGCGGGCGGCCGTGCGGTTCACCTCCTGTCCTCGGAATTTGCGGACACGGCTGTCGGCAGCGGCGAGCAGCAGGGTGCCGATCCCGCAGGCAGGGTCGAGAAGCGTCTCCGCCTCCGACGCGACCAGCGCCGCCATGAGCGAGGCGAACGCCGCAGGCGTGACGGTGTGCCGTCGGGAGTGGACCTCCAGGTAGCGCTCGCAGAGGAAGTCGAAGACCGCGCGGGGGCCCTCCAGGTCGGCCGCTTCGGCGGCCAGCCGCACGATGGTCACCGCGTCCATGTCCGGCAGGTCGGTGACCAGGTGCGCGAACTCCGGGACGGCCGTCGCCCTCGCGTCAGCCAGGCGACTCCGCACGATGTCGTCCGGCTGGTCCGCGAGGGTCTTCCAGCCCGCCGGATCCCGCTCCTGATAGACCAGGAAGCCACCGAGGTAGCCGATGCGGTCGCCGAGCTCCAGGTCGGCCGCCGCACCGCGCAGCAACTGCCAGACCCGGTCCACCGCCGTCAACTGGAACGGCTTGTCGTGCCGGGTCAGCCACGCCTCAACCTCGCTCAGCGCAAACAGCGGGCTCGCCGAGCTGCCGCCAACGGGCGGCGGGAAATCGGGGAAACGCCGCCGCCAGTTACTGACCGCGGCTCGCCCAACTCCCGCCAGCCGGGCGATGTCGCCAGCGGCAACGGTGGCCCCCTCCACGGTCACCACCCCTGCCCGGCGCGCCTCAACCGTGTCAGCACGCCACGGCTCTGCAGCTCCGCAATGTGCTCGGCGGCACGCTGCGGCGCCGTGCCGCCACGCACGAGCAGCCCGGCTTCGATGTTGCGGCTGACGCCCGACTGCGTCAGGTTGGCGCTGGACACCAGCAGCACGCGGCGGTCGGCTACCGCGATCTTCGCGTGCATCTTGGCGTGCTCCTCGGTCCGCCGCTCAATTCCCCAGTGCCACAACCGAACTCCGGGCACGCCTGCGAAGGCGGCGGCGGGTTCCGCCCCGTTCAACGCGCCGCCAGCACCGGCCAGCGTCTCGACCACGACGGACACGGCGACACCGCGGGCGACTGCCGCAGCCAGTGCCGCCATGAGCGGCGGGTAGGACTTTGCCGAGTACGTCATCAGCAGCAGCTCGGTCTGAGCCTCCGCGACCAGGTCGACCAGCACCTGGGCGGTGGCGCGAACCGGCACCGGGTGGGTGCTCGGACCGCTCCACACCGACTCAATCCGAACCGTCGCCGACCGCTGCGCGTGCCCGGCGGCCAACCCGCGCAGGTAGGCCGACGCCTCCACGTCCGGCAAACCCGAAGCCCGCTGCGCGGCCAGTACGGCACCGGCCGCCTCGGCGAAGCCCGGCACCGGTACGGCATGCCGGACGGCCTGCTCCGGCGAGCCGTCGCCGAGGCGGTCGGCCAGCACCCGCAGGTGTCCCGGGCCGAGCCGGTGCACAGCGGCCTCGGCCGCCGCCTCGAACGCCGGGTGCCAACTCACGGCAGCTCGGGGAAGAGCGCCAGGTCCGGCTTGTCGATCGGTACGACGAACCGCCGGTCCAGGAACCGGTTGCCGCGCTCGCAGGTCGTCTCGGAGACGAAGAGGCAGACGTGGCAGGCGGCCCCGTGCAGGAAGTCCGCCGGATCCTGGGGCAGCCGTTCGGCGCAGAGCGGGTCCGACGAGCAGTGCATGGCGTCGGCCAGCGCCCGCCGGGTGAGCCGGACCAGCGAGTCGGGCTCGGCCAACGACACCAGCCCGCCGAGGGTGCCCTCGGCGTCCGGCACGGCGGTGTAGATGAGGATGCCGGCGCGCTGCGGGTCGGCCTCTGTGCCCGAGTAGATCCGTTCGGAGAGACTCGCTGAGCTGTAACCGCACTCCAGGGCGATGGTGCGGATCAGCAGGTGCGACAGGGTGTGCAGGGCGATGTAGCGCTCGCCCGGCCAGAGGTGCATCGGGTCGAACGGTCCGGCGATGCGACCGGAGTAGCGGTTCTTGCGGAACCGGGCGTACGCGTCCCGGTGTTCCTGCATGACCTCGGTGTACTCGATCCGCTGCTCCCAGGCGGCGAGCAGGTCCTCGGGCAGGCGCAGGAAGATGCCCTCTCCGCGTACCTCGCTGGCCGGCACCCAGGTCGCCGCCCCCTTGGACAGCGACGCGCGGGTGACGAGGTCGGGGTCTTCCGGGTCGGGCGAGTCGAGTCGGGTGAAGCCGACCAGCGCGCGCACCTCGCGTAGCCGTTCGGCCTGGATCACATCAGCGTAGACGTTCTTCAGCTCGCCAGGCACACCGTCGGGGTCGCGGCGGAGGGTGAAGTCGTCCGTTGCCGGCGGCAGCTGCCCGGCGGAGAAGATCTCCCATTCCGGCGTACGCAGGTCGGGGTAGCCCTTCTCCTCCTCGCCCTTGGCGCCGGTGCGGTGCCGCTGGATCGCCGCCCAGATCTCCTGGTCGCTCCACTTTTCCAGCTCACGGAACGCGGGCACGACCGTCCGCAGGTACGGCAGCATGTCCACGTTGGGAACCCCCTCCAGGGCGGCCCAGTGCTGTTCCACCTTGGCCTGTAGTTCGCTCGCGCCGGTGCGCGGCACCGCCAGTGCGGAGAGGGTCTGCGCGAACCACTGGTTGGACGCGCCGACGACCAGGAGCTTCAGCTCGGCACCGCCGCAGCCCTTCGGGTCGAAGTCGCCGAGGTGCGGCCGGCGGCCACGGCAGCGGGGAAGCTTTTCCGCGCCTCGGGGACCGAGGACCTCCTTCATGTTGCGGCGGGCACCGCAGGGGGCGCACTTGATCTCGACGTTGGCGCCCAGATTGCCGCCACGGTCGTCCATCTTCAGCTTGGGATGGCTGGCGTTCGGGCAGGCGCCGCCCTGGTGGACGAAGTGGGCGTACGGGAAGTCGTCGAGGTGACCGGCGGTGCAGGCGAGCACGAACCGGGCGCCGACCGCCATCGGTCTGCGCCCCGACTTCTTGCGGCTGCACACAGTGTGGAAGAAGCGGGCCTCGTGTGGCTTACGCGGCTTGGAGTTCTCGAAGCCGAAGACGTTCGAGTCGATCGGCGCCAGGTCGTCGCAGGCCGTGCAGCGCAACCATCCGGGAAATGGCGTGATCGGCACCCCGACGCGGCCGGCCGGGCCGGTCGGCTCCCGGTCGGTACCGTCCAGCCACGGCGCCGGACGCAGTTCCTTGACCGAACGCAACCCCAGCGCCCGCACGGCGGCGAGCAGCCGGGGCTCCACGATCTCCTCCCACTGGGGCACAACCGAGTAGTTCCAGTCGTCGAGCCCTCGGACGAGAACGGAGAAGTTGGGCAGGTCGACGATCGAGCCGACGCCGGTGGTGAACATCAGGTGGCTGGGGCGGACGGCACCGACCCGCCGGAAGTAGTTGGCGGCCATCAGTTGCCCTTCCCGGTCAGCGTCGATTCGCCGAGCTCATCCCCGTCGGGCAGATCCTCATCCCGTTTACCGTCGGTCTGCGGGCCGAAGGACCACTCCGGCGTCCCGTACTGCGGGTTGAAAATTTCCCCGCCGGCAGGCAGCACCAGATTGATCTCGTTCTCGGTCTCCCGCATGGACTGCCCGACCGTCAGGCCGGTCCATCGCCCGCCACCGGCCACGGTCAGCAGACCATCCAGCTTCTGCTGCTTGAACGTCCCCTCGGAGTAGCCGAGACGGGACGAGCCGGTCTTCTTCTTGTTCCAATCGTCGCGGAGCCGGTTGATCCGCTCCTGGAGGTAGTCGCGCCCGCGCGTCCCACTGATCGCCTCGGCGCGAGCCAACAGCCGGCCGATGACCCGCTGCACCTCCGGACCGTCGAGCGGCACGTCGTGGGCGTCGGTGTTGCGGGAGAAGCTGTCCTCGCCGTTGCGCACGGCCGCGACGAGGGTCGCGGTGGTGCCCCGGTCCAGCGCCCGCCGGGTGTACGGGGTGACCGAGAGCGCCTCCACCTGACGGTAGAAGGTCGCGTGGTAGTACTCGAAGTCCTCGTAGTGGGCCAGGTCCCGCGGCCTGGTCCAGTTGTAGAGGGTGACCACCAGACCGGGCCGCTTCGCGTCGCGGCCGACCCGGGAGGAGGCCTGGATGTACTCGGCGGTGTTCTTCGGCTGCCCGGTGACGACCATCAGGCCGAAGCGGGACACGTCGACGCCGACCTGGAGCATCGAGGTGGCGAGCACCGCGTCGACCGGTACCCGGTTCTCGTCCTGCCGGCGGTAGAAGCTCTGGGTGACCGGGTGCAGGGACAGCTTCGGATTCGACGCGGTCTTGGCCTTGAACGCGTCCCGCATGTCCTCCATCACCGCCCGCCGTCGGGCAGAGGTGTCGAGTTCCGGGTCGAAGCCGTTCTCCAGCCGCTTGAGCACCTCGCTGATGTCGGCGGAGGAGACCCGGGAGGTGAGTTCCTGCACGTTGAGCATTTGGGTGCCGGCGATACGGTCGGAGAGGCCCTTGCGCCGGCCGTGGCTGCGGACGCGGGTGGTGACCTGGTCGTCGAGGAGACGGCGCATGCCGGCCAGTTCGCGGGTGGCGCTGAAGTAGCCGACGGTGGTCATGTACGGGTCGGCCGGCTGGCCGTACGTGTCGAAGAGGGTCTGCCCGGCGATGAGCAGGATCTCCGAGAGGCGGATCTCCGCTGACTTCATCCGGACGCCGTGCGCGCAGACGCCCAGGTAGCGGCGGCCGGGGTTCTGCACGGTGACCGGTACCTGCCGACTGAAGAACGTATCGGTGATGTCGATGACCGGCGGCGGGAAGACGGCGAGCTGTCGGCCGAAGACGCCGAGCACCTGCTCCCGGGCCCGCTTGGTGGTCGCCGTGGACGCCACGATCTTCGGCCCGGCCTCGCCGCCGCCCGGCAATGACCAGGTGCAAAGCTGGTCGACGGCCGCTTCGAACAGGCCGACAATGGTGCCGAGCGCACCGGAGATGAGGTGCAGCTCGTCCTGGATGATCAGGTCCGGCGGGCGCAGCCGGACGACCGGCTCACTGGTGACGGCCGGCAGCTTGCCCTTCTTGTTGTGCCGAGCCCCGCAGCCGGTCTTCGCGTCGAGGTCGTCGTGCCGGAAGCCGTGTCGGGGGCAACGCTCCCGGACCCGGCCGAAGAGCATCCCGGCGAAGCCCCGCCAGGGCAGCTGCGCGAGCTTGTCGACGGTGGCGATGACGAGGCTGGGGGCGTACCGGTAGATCTCCTCGTCGATGGTGAGGATCGGCAGGCCCTCGGCGGAGCGGGTCCGGGAGAACGGGCAAGCGTCCGCGCCTTCGGCCTCGGGGCAGAAGACCAGGACCCGTCGCTCGTCCTCGCGGACGGTCAGGTCACGCTCGGCGCGCAGCTTCGACCCGCACCACGGGCAGCTCAACGTCTGCAGGACGTTGGTGAACTTGCCGTTGCCGACCTCGCGCGCCTCCGCGATCTGCTCGGAGGCCTCGGTGAACCAGTTCGGTGACACCCCGCCACCGACCCAGAGCCCGATCCGGAACGGCTCCGCACCCCAGGTGCGCTCCGCCTGCCGACGCAGCACCTCGGCGGCGCAGACCAGGGCGGCGGCCCGCTGGAACTGCTGCGCGGTGAGCAGCCGCAGCGTGTACCGCATCAGCACGGCCACACCTCCCGCGCCGCTGCGGGCGTCCGCACCGGCACCGACCACGCCCTGAAGACGACGGATCGCGAAGGTGAAGGCGGTCAGCCCGAGGTAGGCCTCCGTTTTGCCACCACCGGTGGGGAAGAAGAGCAGGTCGACAGTGGCATCCCGGTCGGCGGCCCGCTCCGGATGCGCCGGGTCGGTGATCGACGGCAGATTCAGCAGTACGAACGCAAGCTGGAACGGACGCCAGGAGGCGGCCGCGGCGCCGCGCGCGTCGATGGCGGCCCTGGCTGCTGCGTACGACAGGCCCTGCTCCTCGCGGAGCCGGGCCACCTCGCTGTGTCGACGTTGCAACGCCATCGCCTCGTTGGCGAAGCGGAAAGCAGCGATTGCCTCGGCGTGCTTCTCATTTTCTGGATCGGTGAGCAGCGCGATGCCGGCCCGGATCCGCTCGGCGGCCCGGCGCGCGTTAAAGACCGCGGTCACGGCGGCCGGGCGCAGCGGCTCCGGCAGGCCGGGGATCTTGGCCTCTTCGTCGTCCAGCCAGTCCTCGTACCCGTCGGCCAGCGGCGCGAGCCGGGTCCGGAGCCGGTCGATGTCGGCGGTGGCGAGGGCGTCCATCGACAGTTCCACGCCCGCCAGGCCGCTGTCCGCGCCGACTTGGGCGACGGTCGCCGGCACGTTGTGGGTGGGCAGCCAGGTGGTGGCGAGCTGGTACGCGCAGCGCTCGCCCTCGCGCACCGATGGGTGGACGGCGACGTTGCGGCCGGAGGCGTAGCGGCGCTGCGACCGGTAGAGCAGTCGCAGGTGCGTCTCCTCCAGGTCGTCACCAACGCCCTGCACCCCGTCCATCGGGTCGTCGATCGGCAGGAAAACGGCGGCGGCGCCGTCCAGTGCGGTCACCGTGAGGGCGGCCTGGAACAACCAGGCGGTGTCACCGTTGCTGGTCGCCTCCAGCTGGGTGTTGATCAGGGCGAGCTGCACGACCCGACTGCCGTCGCGTGGCCGGACCTCGACGGCCAGGTGCACGCCCGGATCGTCCTCATTCGCCACCGTCAGCGGCATCCGGTAGGACGACTCACTGTCGAGGCGAACCTCCTTGCGGTACGACACCGGCTCGCGGTACCAGACCCGGCGCTTCTTGCCCTTCTCGTCCTCGGACTCGCGCAGGTCGTAGCGACCCCAGTCGGCGGTCACGGTCAGGACGTCGATGTCGCCGGGAACGGCGAACGACAGGCCCATGGAGGACGCCCACATCTTGCCCAGGTTCTGCGGGGTGACCACCTCGGGCAGCTCGGCCTCCGCTCCGTCGCCCTGGACGGCGGCGTCCACGTCCGCCACCTCGGCCGCCTCTCGGCGGTCGGAGCGCGGGCGCTGCTTCGGGCCGAGCATGCCGACGAGGTATCGCTCGCGCGGGCCCATCGCGCCGGGCCGGAACTCCTCCCGCTCCCCATCCCACGGCCCGAGCAGGTCCCGCCCGATCAGCTCCTCCAACTCGTGCCGCACCTGGTAGGAGGTCGCGTCGGGAAACGTCTGGGGTACGTCGAGCGGCGGGATCAGGGCGGGCTGGTCGGCATCGTTCCTACCGGACAGCGTTAGCGCCTGCTGCTCGCCACGAGGGTGCGGGAAGAGGCCGCCCTGCACGTCGACCATCAGAACAACGTCCCTTCGGCGGCCTTCGCCTTACGGCCGGCCTTCTTGTCGTGCAGGCCTTTGGCAACTTCCTCGGCGTAACGCTGGTGGTTCAGCTCCAACAACCGGTCGAGGATCTCGCGCTGCAAGGCAGGGCCAACCGTGTAACGGGTATAGGCCCCGGCTTTATGGAAGCCGTGGTCGAGGCCTTGGATGACCAGATCGTCCCACCCGTAGGCGCGGCAAACCGCCTCGTCAATTGCTCGATGGACCTGCCGCAACTCCACGATGTCCTCGTCGTGGCACGTCAAATCAGACACCAGGTTGTACGTCGACGTAAGTCCGGCTTGCCGGCTTAGCATCACGTCGCGTCGGGTCACGTCAAGTCGGTCACCCAAGTATCGCAGCCCAGGAGTCCTTCCAGGCAGAACCATCGTTGCAAATACGTCGGTTGGGGAGTAGCTTAAATCCGCTTTCATTGTCGAGCTATATTTGGTCGCCCAACAATAGTGCAGGCTACTGGATAACAAGGCCAGCATTGCAGGATCATCGTCAGCAAAAACGACTGTCTTGTGAGAGTAAATCTGCCCCGTCGGCATCATCACCGGCATCACCGTCCTGCTAACCTGCGCCAGAACGATAATCCTATCCAATCCGGCGATTGCCTTCCTCAAAGCAGGTCGAGGAAGGAAGAACTGCCACCAACGCTCTCGAACGCTCTTGGCATACTCAGTCTTCCGCTCCCGTTCAGGCCTTACAAGTTTCTCGACCTGCTCATAGCATTCCCTATACTCTTTCGCTCGCGACTCCGGCCAGTCGTTGAAGTCGATGATCCACCTTCTGGCACTAAGGTCCGGCCGGGAGTTCAGATCCTCGCCGCTGAGATAAGGAAATATGACCTCACGGTACCGTGAATCCTTCTCGATCAACTCGGAAGCCCGCTCAGGGCTCATGGTGAATCCGAGACTAAGAACGTTGGCGCCCTGGAAGGCCACCCCTTCATTGCTCTTCAGACGGTGCGGGTTACCAACAACACGGGATTCAGGATCCAATGAAGGTGTAATACCCAGAACACTAGAGCCGTCCAAAACGCGTTCGGCGTCCACGCTAAGCTGCGCGCGACTGGTCCAAACCGCGCAGTACTCAAGGGATACAGACCTCGACGGCCAAGGTGCACTCTTGATCGCTTTCCGGAGATTGACACCTCCAGCTACAGCCTGGTCCAAACCCACCCTCCGACTATCCCCCTGGGTCAGGGTATTGGTGGCGATAATTCCCAGCTGAGCGGAAGGGTTGAGCAGATTGTGAGCATGCAAAAAGAAGTAGGCGACGAGGTCGCCTGTGCCCCTCGTTCCCCTAACTCCGCGGCCTAGAATCTCGACGAGGTAATCGCGGTAGGCCTCCCCCACCGCCGGCTTCAGCTTCAACCCCCCAAGGAAGGGAGGATTACCAATAATGGCATCGAATCCAGACTTCTCAAAGACTTCCGGAAAAACCAGAGGCCAGTGCAGGGGATTACGCCCAAAGGAGCCTTCGACGGAGTCGATCGTTAGCCAGAACTTCCTCTTCTCTTGAGAGGGCCGTTCGTCTTGACCCGCTGCTACATCGCTGGCCAGCTTCGCCGCCTCGACCGATCCCGCTTGCAGCCCTTGGTCCCCCTTTCCCGCGTTCGCGAGCGCCGCCCCGACTACCAAGTCCGCGAAATGACGAAGTTGTACAGCCTTCTCCTGTGCACTTTGAAGCAGGTCACGCTTCCTTGCTAGCGCTCCCATGGGGTCGCCGCCCAATTCGATCTGACCGATTTTGCGGCGGTCCTCGGCCACCTCCTTAACGAGCGACCTGATGCCCGACGTCCAATCGAAGATGCCGCCCTCGTGAAGCTCTCGGCCCTTCTTCGGGTCCATATGCATGTATTCGAGCTGTTCGATCGAGGTAATGCCGAGCAGCGAGTCTCCGGCGACCAAGCGGTCGTCGAGGAAGGTGAAGGGGCGCTGCGGGTCCATGGAGACCAGCCAGAGCGACAGCTTGGCCATCTCCACGGCCATGGGATTGATATCCACCCCGTAGAGGCAGTGCTCGATGACCTGCCGCCGGGCCTCGACCACGAGCGAGTCCTCGTCGGCATCCACCGGCCGATCCACCACACGCTGCTGGTAGGCAAGCGCCAGCTCGTCGCCCTCCCGGGACCACGCCTCGATCAGGTGCGCACCAAGGTAGCGAGCCGCGGCGACCAAGAACGCCGCCGAACCCATCGCGATGTCGGCGACCTTGAGGGAGAGAATCTCCTTGCTGGACTTCGGCTTCCACTGTGACTTGTCGGCCGTCTGCAACGGCCCGGGCTCGTAGACCAGCGGCTCGAGTGCCCCCTCGACCACCTCTTCGGCAAGGAAGCGCGGCGTGTAGTGCGTCCCAGTGTTGCGGCGCAGAGCCGACTCGGTGACGAAGAGCGCACCGGGCAGGATCACCACGGGCAGGCCGCGCAGGTCCTCACGGATGACCCCGACGAAGGGTAGCAGCCGCTCGGAGAGCGGGTAGTCGCCGCTGGTGACGGCGAGCAGCTTCTTACGGGCCTCCTCGCGCTCCACCCCGTCCAGCGGTGTCAGCCGCTTGGTCAGCGCCGCGACCGACCCAATCTTCGAGTCCTTGTACTTTTCGGCGAGCGCCTTGGCCAGCCCTGGTACGTCGGTCGCGCGCTCGCCCAGAGCCTCCAGGTCGGCGAGCGCGACCTCCTCCTCCAGCCCTTCCTTGCCGATCAGTCCGACGGTCACGTCCTCGGCGCGGAAGCCCTCGAAGGAGAGCAGGCCCTCGTAGACGTACCCGATCTGTTCGACGTCGAGGGCACGGAAGCTAAGAGTGCGGCGCTCCCGGGATCGACCGGTGCCGATCTCGACGTACTGCACGGCGCGCAGCATGTGCAGCACGGTGCGGTCGTCGATGGTCAGCGGCAGCCACGGGGTGGCCTCCGGGTCGAAGAGCGAGCCGTCGTGGCCGTGCATGGTGAGCCGGGGGTGGTCGACGCCGCGGTAGACGGCGTTGAAGAGGGCGAGCAGCCGGTGCCAGGCGGCGGAGCTGTGCTCCAGGTCCTCCTCGCTGCCCTCGATGACCCGCTGCTCCAGCTCGGCGCAGAGCCGCCCCGCCGAGTACGCCTTCACATACAGCTCGTTGTCGGCGGGGAGCAACTTGCGCTCCTCGGCGAAGAGCAGGAAGACGATCCGCATCATGACGGAGACAGCGCCCCGGTAGACATCGTGCGCGTCGACGTCCTGCAGGCCGCGCCCGCCGAGTTCGCGGTCCCGCACGTCGGTGCGGCCCATCGCGGCCACCAGCAGTTCGACGGCCTGTCGGACCTGCACGCCGAGCGCCTCGGTGATCTCCTCCTGGCTGCCGAGGCTGGCTCGCAGCAGCGGCACCAGCCGCTCGGCATCGGGGACGCCGAAGAACCGGTGCCGGGACAGCAGCGAGACGAACGCGCGGACCACGTCGCGTTCGGCCGCCTCGGGCCACGCCACGGCGTCGAAGACGGCAGTGGTGGTGACGCCGCCGCGCGGTGCCCAGACCAGCGTCCACCAGCGGCCGTCGGTGACCAGACCCAGCTCGATGTTGTGGTGGCGGCACAGGTGGGCGAGCCGGTCGACCGGGGTCGCCGCCCATGCGGAATCACGAATCCGGGCGGTCGGCTGGCTGCCGGCAGGGCAAATCATGCCGAGCATTCGTACGCTGTCGGGCTTGATCTCCTCGCCCGGCTCCACGAGTGCGAACGACGGGCGCAGCTCGGTGTCGTGCTCGGCGACGGTGTGCCCGAGCGTGTCGAGTTCGTCGGTGTGCAGGGTGTCGCCCCAGCCGAGCAGCTCACGCAGCACGTACCCGATCCAGGGCTGCTGGCCCGCGGCGGTGTCGGCCTGCCAGGTGGCGTGTTCCTGGCGCAGCCGTTCGCGGGTCTTCTTGTCGAGCGCGTCCAGGGTCGGCCAGGTGGCGCGGAGCACCGGCAGGCTCAGAAACGGGCCGCTGACCTCGACCAGGCTCAGCCAGTTGCGGTGCTGCTCGGCGCCGTCGGGCGCGGGACGTCGGAAGGTACGGCTCATCGGATGGCCTCCCGCTTCGGCACGACGAAGACCACGGCCACCGGGAACCGGTGCGGCTTCGGGTCTCGGTAGCGGGCCGCGACGGCCGCGAGTTCGCGGTCGCGCTCGACTTCCAGGGCCGACAAGCGTTCCTCCCAGGATTGACGATCCTTGCGGTACTGCGCCAGTTCTTCCTTGCTCTTCGCGGCGACAGCGACGCTGAACAGGGCGTCCTCGGCGTCGTCGTCGGCGAGCGCACCGCGCAGGGTGGTGGCGAACTGGTCGAGGTTGTCGATGATGCGCTGCTGCTCAGCTGCCTGCCGCTGGTCGAGCTTGCGCTTCAGGGACTCGTGGCGGGTGGCGGTGCGCCAGTCAATGGCGGCGAGCAGGCCGTCGGCGACGCGGGGCCAGCGCTCGGCGAGTCGGGCCTCAACCAAACCGGAGGCCGCGCTGCCGGTGGTGATTGCCCGGTCGAGGATGCCGCCGAGGGTGCCGAGGTTGTCCAGCCGGCGGAACCGGCCGTGCTCGGGCGCCCAGCCGCCGGCATAGAGGACCTCCTCGTGCAGCCGCACGCCGTCGGCGCCGACCAGCACGAACCGGGAGTACGCCCCGACCAGCACGTCCTCCAGTGCCGGGTCGTCGCTGACCACGGCGGTGACCCGATGCAGCCCGATGTCCGGGTTGGAGACGGCGGCGCGCAGCAGCCGGGTCGACATGGCGACCAGCGGGTGGTTGAGGTGGGCGAGCACGATCTCGTCCTGCCCCTTCGCCACCGCCGGCTCGAAGGTGACCGGCAGTTGTCGGGGCGGCTCGTCGTCGCGCTGCAGTTTCGCAGTCAGCCCGGCGGCAGCCCGCTGCCAGGAACCAGTCAGCGGCGGGACGGTGTAGAGGCCGTTGACCAGGTGCCGGTCGTCGATGTGCCGCTTCAGCGGCTGCTGACGGGCCAGTTCCAGCGCCGTGTCAACGACGCGCTTGACGGCTGGCGGCGTGATGCCGAGTTCCTCGACGGTCTTGTCCAGCTCCGACCGGAGCCGGACGACCTGCTCGCGCAGGTTGGCCTCGGTGGGCAGGCTGCGGGTGCTCTTGGCCTTGCCCGCCTTGTCGATGTCAACGGTGACCTGCTCGCCGAGCATCCGGCGCTGCACGGCCTCGGCGAGCACCGCATTCACCGAGCCGAGGTCGGCCTCCATCCGGGCCACCTTCGTGGCGACCCGGGACAGGAACTCCAGGTCCGCCTCGTAGGAGTCGACGGCCTTGCCGAAGCCGCTGCCCACGAAGTGCTTGATCTCGGGCGCGATGGTCTGGCCGTACCGGTCGACCCGGCCGATGCGCTGCTCCAGCTTGTTGGGGTTGAACGGGATGTCGTAGTTGACCAGTCGGTGGCAGTACTTCTGCAGGTCGATGCCCTCGCTGGCGGCGTCGGTGGCGAGCAGGATGCGCACCGGCTGCTTCGTCGGGTCGGCCTGGAAAGCCAGCCGCAGCTGCTCGCGCTCGTCGGCGGGCGTACCGCCGTGCAGCAGCACGAGCTCCTGGCCGGCCAGGCCCTCCTGGCGGAGCAGCTCGGCCAGCCAGATCTGGGTGTCGCGGTATTCGGTGAAGACCACGACGCGCTCGTTGGTCCAGTGCCGGCCGTCCGGCTTGCAGACCGCGCCGAGGTAGGTGATCAGCTCCTTGGCCTTGGCGTCCGGCAGCGCCGCCTTCCCCTCGGCCCACTGGTGCATCTTCTCCAGCAGGGCCATCTCGTCGGCGGTGGCGTCGGGCTGCATGGCCCGGGTCCGGCCGAGCGCGTCGTCCTCGGCCTCGGCGAGCTGGTCGTCGGCGTAGGTGGCGACGTCGTCGAAGAAGTCCTCCATCCACTCCGGCACGTCGTCGTCGGCCGGCAGGACGGCGGGCGCCTTGCGGCTGCGCAGGGTTTCCAGGTAGACGCCGACAGTGTGCGCGAAGGCGGCGGGGCTGGAGAAGAGCCGCTTCTTGAGCAGCAGCGTCACCAGGTCAGTGGCCTTGCGTCCCCGCTGGGAGTGCAGCCGCTTACGTCGCAGCTCGGCGAACTCGGTGAGCAGGGCGTGGATCTGCCGCTCGCTCTCCGGGTAGGTGACCGGGATCGCGGTGGCGACCCGCTCCACGAAGCGGGGCTTTCCGTCGGCGTCCGTGACGTCGCGCTTGAGCCGCCGGACGACCGTGTCCCGCACCGCGGACTGGTCCGGCTCGACGCCCCGGGCGAACCGCTGGTTGTCGAGGATCTCCAGCAGCGCGGTGAACGACGCCTGGTAGCCGTTGTGCGGGGTGGCGGAGAGGAACAGCCGGTGGGTGAAATGCGGTGCCAACCGCCGGATCAGCTTGGTCTGCTGCGAGTCGACCGCGTAGACCTGCTTGGGGGCTGCCGGGGCGACGTGGTGGGCCTCGTCGAGGATGAGCAGGTCGAAGGTACGCGGGTAGGTGGGGCCGTCGGCGGGAAGCACCTCGTCGAGCAGGCGCTGCGCCTTCTGCCCACGTAGCCAGGGCAGGCTGATGATGCTCAGCGAGTAGACCTCGAACGGGTTCGCCGCCGAGCCGTGGGTTCGGCGGACCGTGGCGCAGCGTTCGGCGTCGATGATGGTGAAGTCGAGGCCGAACTTCTCCGCCATCTCGTCGCGCCACTTGAGGGTAAGACCGGCCGGGCAGACGATCATGATGCGCCGGGCCCGCTGGCGCAGCAGCAGCTCCTGGGCGACCAGGCCAGCCTCGATGGTCTTGCCCAGGCCCACGTCGTCGGCGAGCAGCAGGTTGACCCGCGGCGCGTCGACCGCACGGGCCACCGGCTCCAGCTGGTAGTCCTCGATCGCCACACCGGAGCGGAACGGCGACTGCAACGTCTTCACGTCGGCGGAGGTGACCGCCGACCAGCGCACGGCGTCGAGGAAGGCGGCCAGCCGCTGCGGCGAGTCGAACTTCCCCTCGATGACATCGGGCAGCGAGCCGCTGGGCAGCACCTGGCGCCCCGGTTCGACCTCCCAGATGACGTCCAGGTGGTGGCCGTAGCGGCCATCCTCGACGCTCTGCAGGCTGACCAGGCTGCTGTGGTCGCCCTCCTGCACGTCGCTGACCACCCAGCGCTGGCCCCGTACCGCGACCAGGTCACCGATTCCCGGCTTTGCCGTCATGGCGCTCGGCATCTTTCCCCCATTGCTGGTTCGCCCCACACGAATCCGACCCGCACCGTACGCCCGTACTGACACGGTCGCAGTCCACCGAAAGGCTTGTTTGTTCACTTCACAGGCTCGCGGGACAGCAAGAGGATCCTCCCGCCGGCGTCTCGTCAATCGGACCGGTCAGTCAGGTACGCGACACTGTTAGCCGCCGGGTCCGTTGCCGGACTCGCCGCGGAAGAGCAGCAGCTCCACCAGCTCCGGCGTCCATCGCTCTCCGGACGCCGACAGCTGCACGGCGGCCCGACACATGAAGGCCCGGTACACCTGATAGCGGCGGGACGACCAGCGTGGTCCTCGCCAGAGCCACCGGGCTGCGGGGCCGTTCACCGCATAAGCTTCACCAGTGCGTCGCTCCCAGAAGCACCGCATCTGCCGCGCAAGCCGCTTGTCCAGAATCGGTGCCAGGCACCGCTCGTCGTCCGTCCTGATGGCGAAGTGAAGGAACTTCGTAAAGAAGGCGGGCCCAAATCCGGGGATACGCTTGCGTTCCAACAACAACTGGTAGGCGTCACGGCCGCCCTGGTCGTCGAGGACCTGGACGGCAGCAGCCAGCCGGTTGTCGATCTCGCCGGGGGACAGCCCGGGAAGAGGCCCTCGGCCGTTCAGGATCCAGGAGAGCCGGGCCGGGCCGAAACCACGCTTGCCCCAGCCCCAGGCGAAGGAGGTGACCAGCAGCGGCAGCCAGGCTCCGCTTCCGCGGCACTCGCGCGCCACGTCCGTCACCGCACGTCGGCTCAGCGGCATGCACGCCTGACCGTCGGTCTCGAAGGGCAGGTACTCGGCGAACCTGGCCCAGCGTGCCGGCACAACGTCGATCGCGTGCCTGTCGACCAGTTCCTCAGCGCTGAGTGTCCCACCCCCACACCGTGCCTCCCACTCGCGGCGCTGCCCCCTGAGCCAGTCCTGCTCCTCGGCGGTGAGGCCGCCCTCCACCACGCCCCTGTCGTAGTCCGACGCGTCGCCAGGAAGCACGTTCCGGTAGTCGCAGGGCTGCTCCCCCGCCGGGTCGTTCGGGTGCGCAATCACTTTGCACCGCCCTCGGGGCGAAGTGTGCCGGCAGCCAGGCCGTCCGCGGTGAGTCGCACCAGCTCGGCGCTGAGCGACCCCACCTCCGCGACCGCCGACTCGAACTTGAGCAGACGCTGGAACGCCTCGCCATGCGCCCGCTGCTCCGCCAGTGGCAGCCGCCGGATCTGGGCCCGCCGGACGTCAATCCGGGTGCCGGACAGGCTCGTCGTCTGCTTGTCATTGGCCGAGCTGCGCAGTTGCCCGGCCAGGAACCACGGATCCAGCGCGGCCGGGTTGGGACGCAGCAGGTAGAGGTGACCGCCTAGGAGCATCCCGGCCGAGGTGATCACCCGAGACATCAATTTCTGCGCCGCGACCGGCACGACCACGTCCCCGGCCAGCAGCGGAACGCGTTCCGGCAGCCTGCCGTCGTCCCGCCCGGATGCGTCGACACCGGCCACCACGTCCCTGCCGGTCAGCACCAGGTCACCCTCCCGGTCAACTGGCGGGCCACCCTCGGCTGCACCGGACGCGGCCCGGATAGGGCCGATCAGCTGTAGGGCACCGATGCGGGCCAACTCGGCGACCGAGAGGGTGTCTGGCACCGTCGTGTCGGCGGGGACCGGCGTGACCTGCGGCATCAGCGCCGCCAGGTCGCCGACGACAGTGGCCAGCCGCTCTCTGGTGCGTACCAGTTGCTCTCCCGACGCCTCGCCCCTGACGGCGGGTTGCCGGCGCGCGGGGGTGAGGTCGACGTCCTCGTCGAGCAGCTCGATCACCGGGACCGCGCGGGCGAAGCCGGCTGCCTCGACGTCGCCGTCCGGGGCGGCGTCGAAGGCCCGCCAGGCGGCCAGCACGCTCGGCGCGACCTCGGCC
>NZ_JBFAMU010000017.1:0-26443 GCF_040656655.1 Micromonospora sp. NPDC049799 | reverse complement strand
CGGCCTCCGGGTCGACCCGGCCCAGGTGCTCACCACCACCTTCGAGGCCAACCACGAGGAGCTGGTGCTCGTCCGGGACATCGACGTGATGAGCCGCCACGGGTCGAGGTGGGACGGCCGGCCCCCGGATCGGCCGTCCGTCCCGGCGCCACGGGGGCACCGGGGCGGACGACACGGCTGGTGTGGGCTCTCGCCACGGTCGCGCTGGTCTCCGTCGGTACGGTCCGGTCAGCCGGCTGGTTGTTCGTCCTCTGCCTGCTGGCCGCGGCGGCGACGGCCACGCTCGCGGTCAGCGGTGGACGTACGCCACTGGGCATGCTGATGGCGGCGTTGCTGCCACCGGTGGCCGCGTTCCGCGCCCTGCCCTGGGCGGCGCGGGGGCTCGCCGACCGGCGGGCCGGCACGGGCGGCGGGGGCGGTGTGGCCCGGAGCCTGGCCAGCGTTGCCGTGTCACTCGGCCTGCTGGTCCTGTTCGGGTTGCTGTTCTCCTCGGCCGACGCGGTCTTCGCCGACCTGGTCGCCGACGTGCTGCCGGACGTCTCCCCGCCCGGTGTGGTGGCGTGGGCCTTCCGGTTCCTGGTAATCGGGGCGGGCCTGCTCGGTGGCGCGTACCTGCTGGCCCGGCCACCGGACCTCGGCGGCCTGCGGGCGGCACCGGCCCGGTCGGTCCGGCGGATGGAGTGGGTGCTGCCGCTGGCGCTTCTCGACGCGCTCTTCGCCGCGTTCGTGCTGGTGCAGGTCACCGTGCTGTTCGGCGGCTCGGACCACGTGCTGGGCGCAGCCGGGCCCACCTACGCCCAGTACGCCCGCAGCGGTTTCTGGCAACTGCTGGCGGTCTCCGCCCTCACCCTGCTGGTGATCGGCGGGGCGGTCCGCTGGGCACCGCGCGACCGCACCGCCGACCGAACCCTCATCCGGGTCCTGCTGGGTGGGCTCACGCTGCTCAGCCTCGTGATCGTGGCATCGGCGCTCTACCGGATGAACGTGTACGCCGACGCGTACGGCGCGACGCGGCTGCGACTGGTGGTGGCGGCGGTGGAACTCTGGCTCGGCCTGCTCTTCGTGCTGGTCGGGGTGGCGGTGCTCCGGCTCCGGGCGGGGTGGCTTCCCCGGCTGGTGCTGGGCACGGCGGTGCTCGCCCTGCTGGGCCTCGCGGTGGTGAACCCGGACCACCTGATCGCCGAGCGCAACGTCGACCGGCACCGGGAGACCGGCCGGGTCGACGCCGGCTACCTGGCCGGGCTCTCCGCCGACGCCGTGCCCGCCCTGGACCGGCTGCCCGAGCCGCTGCGCTCGTGCGCCCTCAGGGAGATCGCCGGGGAGTTGCCCGACGACGGAATCCGGACGTGGAACCTGGGGCGGGCACGGGCGCGGGCGCTGCTCGCCGCCGAGCCACCGCGGGGGAACGTGGTCACCTGCCCGTACCCGCGCTGGTGACGGGCGCCCCGCCCTTGACAATCGCGCTGGTCGGGCGAGACTGCCGGGGTGGCCGCCGCCGACGATCCCGTCCGGGCGCCCCGTGCGGCAGACCGCCCGGGAGCGCCGGACCAGCGACGGCCGCACCGGGACGAGGCGGTCACGAGGACGCGGGTGGTGCTGGCCGAGGTGTCCCGACGGCAGGACCGGGCGGAACGCACCCGCGCCGAACTGGCGGAGCAGACCCGGATCGGCGAGACGCTGGTCCGGGGACTGGTCCGCGCGCAACTGGCGCTCGCGCTGCGGCTGTCGCTGGTGGTGCTGATCGGTCTCGGGGGGCTGCCCTGGCTCTTCGCCATCGCGCCCTCGGTCGGCCGGGTCACCGTGCTCGGGGTGAACCTGCCGTGGCTGCTGCTCGGGGTGGTGTCCTTCCCGTTCCTCGTCCTCGTGGGGTGGGCGTACGTGCGGTGGGCCGAGCGCAACGAGCAGGACTTCACCGACCTGGTCCAGCGGCCGGAGCGCTGAGATGGACAACGAGTACGTCGTCCCGGCGATCGTGGCGGTCACCCTGGTCACGGTCGGCATCGGCTTCTACGGTCTACGGCTGGCACGCACCACGTCGGACTTCCTGGTCGCCTCCCGGACGGTCAGCCCGACATGGAACGCCGCCGCGATCGGCGGGGAGTACCTGTCGGCGGCGAGCTTCCTCGGCGTCGCCGGCCTGATCCTCAAGTACGGCGTCGACGTCCTCTGGTACCCGGTCGGTTTCGCCGCCGGCTACCTGGCGCTGCTGCTGTTCGTGGCCGCACCGCTGCGCCGCTCCGGCGCGTTCACCCTGCCCGACTTCTGCGAGCTGCGGCTCGGCTCGCGGCGGCTGCGCACCCTGGCCACCGTCTTCGTGATCTTCATCGGCTGGCTGTACCTGGTGCCGCAGCTCCAGGGGGCGGGACTGACGCTGGCCACGCTGACCGGGGCCGCGTACCCGGTGGGTGCCCTGGTGGTGGCCGCCGTGGTGACCGCGAACGTGGCGCTCGGCGGCATGCGGGCGATCACCTTCGTCCAGGCGTTCCAGTACTGGCTGAAGCTGACCGCGCTCGCCGTACCGGCGATCTTCCTGGCACTGCAGTGGCAGGCCGACGCCCGCCCGGCGGTGACCCCGCCCGACGGGCCGACGTTCCGGACCGCGACCACCGTCGTGGTCTCCGACCGCGCGACCCTCACCCTGCCCGACGGCCGGGTCCAGGAGGTACGCCCCGGCGACGAGGTGTCCTTCGCCGCCGGGGAACCGGTGCCGGAGGTCTCCGGCGTGGCGACCGACGCCGCCGACTGGCTGCTGCCCAGCACCGTGGGGGACGACGATCGGGGACTCTTCGCCACGTACTCGCTCATCCTGGCGACGTTCCTCGGCACAATGGGCCTTCCCCACGTGCTCGTACGCTTCTACACCAACCCGGACGGCGCCGCCGCCCGCCGGACCACGCTGGTCGTGCTCGCCCTGGTCGGCGCCTTCTACCTGCTGCCCACCATCTACGGGGTGCTCGGCCGGATCTACACCCCACAACTGCTCGTCACCGGGCAGACCGACGCGGTGGTGGTGCTCCTGCCGGGCGCGGCCCTCGGCGACGGCACCACCGGTCGGCTGCTCGCCGCGCTGGTCGCGGCCGGTGCGTTCGCCGCCTTCATGTCCACCTCGTCCGGGCTGCTCACCAGCGTCGCCGGGGTGATCTCCACGGACGTGCTCGGGCGCGGCTCGGTGCGGGGCTTCCGGCTGGCCACCGTGATCGCCGGGTCGGTGCCGGCGGTCCTCGCGCTGAACGTCTCGGGCCTGGACGTCTCGCAGGTCGTCGGCCTGGCCTTCGCCGTCGCCGCGTCCAGCTTCTGCCCGTTGCTGGTGCTCGGGATCTGGTGGCGGGGTTTGACCGACCTCGGCGCCGCCGCCGGGGTGCTGGTCGGCGGCGGAGCCGCGGTCGGGGCCGTGCTGGTGACGGTGCTGGGGCCACCGCTGTCCGGGTGGCCGGCCACACTGACCACGCAGCCGGCCGCCTGGACAGTGCCCCTGGCGTTCACCGTGATGGTGGCGGTGTCGATGGTGACCCGCCGCCGCGTCCCGTCCGACGTGGGCCCCACGATGCTCCGCCTGCACGCCCCCGAAGCCCTTCGCCTGCAAGGAAGGGCACCTTCTTAACGCCTCCGGTAGAGGACGAAGGGGCCGGCGGCGCTCCGGCGCAGCATGCTCCGCCGGCCCCTTCGCCAGGGCCCCCTGTTAACACCTGTCAGCAGGCGTTGGTACCGGCGCAGAGGCGCTCGGCGGCCCGCTGCGCGAGCGGCTTGGCACCGTCCAACGTCGTGCTCCTACCCAGCCAGATCTCCGCGACCAGGTCACCCTGCCGGAGGACGAGCCAGCTGGTGAAGACACCCTCGGACTCCTGGGCGACCAGCAGCGACTGGTCGCCGACGAAGTTCCGTTCCCAGAGGGAGAACTCCGGCTGGCACCTGGTCACCAGCCGAACGAATCGGCGCACCTCGACCTCCGCCTCGGCCCCGGTGTACCGGCGTACCCGTTCGATGACCGTCCTGTCACCGTCGGCCCGGAACACCACACCCCGTTCGGCCTGGTGGTCGACGGTCGACGGCGGTGGGCTGTTGGTGCACCGGGTGGCGACGGCGTCGAGGCTCCAGTCCCCGTCCAGGTCGTCCCCGGCTGGTCGGTAGCCGGACGGCAGGTCCGAGGCACGGAGCAGTGCGGCCACGGGAACCGCCGAACCGCCGGCACCCGACGGTCGGCCGCTGGTGGACGGCGAAGCGGACGGCGAGGCGCTCGGCGAGGGCTCCCCGGTCGGCGTCGGGTTCCCGGTGGGCGACGGGATCCCACTCGAGGACGTTCGAGACGCTGCGGGAGGAGGCAGCGGGGAGTTGTCCGTACGACCGGCCACGGCGACTCCGCCGGTGGCGACCACGGCGACGGCCACGGCGCTGGACAGCCCGGCGGCGATCCGGGTACGCCGGGTGCGCTGTCGGGCACGCCGGAGCACCTGCTCGGTGGAGGACCACGTCAGGTGCTCGGTGTCCCGGTAGAGGTCGGAGAAGATTGGGTCAGGCATGGCAAGCCTCCTCGGAGAGGGTCGTGTCGAGCAGGACGGCCAGGGCCTTGCGGCCCCGGGCGAGGCGGGCCTTGACGGTGCCGGGCGGCGTGTTCGTCTGCGCCGCGATATCGGCGACCGACAGGTCGGCCAGGTGGTGCAGGACGATGGCCTGCCGCTGTTCGGCGGGGAGTTGGCGCAGCGCCGCCACCAGGGCCACCGTGTTTTCCGACGGTGGGCCGGCGTGCGGGTCGGGCCCGTGCCGGCGGTACGCGACGATCCCGTTGCGGATCTTGCGCCAACGGTTGACCAGAAGGCGGTAGGCGACGGTGCGGACCCACGCCTCCGGGTCGCCGTACGTGCTGATCGTCGACCAGCGCTGCCACGCTCGCGCGTACGCCTCCTGCGCGGCGTCCTGGGCCTCCCCCAGGTCACCGCCGAGCGCGTAGAGCACCGTCACGGTGCGGTGTCTGCTGGTCCGGTAGAACTCCCCGAACCCGTCGTCTGTGTCCAACGGCCCTCCCCCGATCGGATCCTGTCCGTTTCACCCCCGACCGGCGCGACCGGTTGCATCCACAGGGGACCGCTCAGGGGGCTGAACGAAGTGTGAGGCGATGGCTACACTCCCGGGCGTGACGCACCCCTCCGAACTCAACAGATCGATCAGCGACATGCTGGCCGCGCTCGGGCGTTCCACCGTGGATGGTCCCGGAGCTGCTCCCGAGCCCTCGGCCGACGTGCGCGGTGTGGGCGAGGCGGCGGACGGCATGGTCCGGGTCGTGGCGGTGCCGGGTGGCGAGGTCGAGAGCCTGTGGATCGACCCGCGCCTCATGCGTACGCCGTCGGAGACCCTCGCCGAGGAGATCCGGCTCGCCACCAACGCCGCGCTCGCCGACCTGCGTACGGCGCTGGCCGGGGCGGTCACGCCGCCGGACACGGCGGCCGTGCTCGCCCAGCTCCAGGAGGTGCAGCGCACCGCCGTACCGCAGTTGCAGGGCTTCATCGACGCGCTGACCGACGTGCAGGAACGGCTCGCCTCCGGTCGGCGGCCCTGACGTGGTGCGCGCCATCGACCCGGACGGGTTGCGCGCCGCCGGCACCAGCCTGCAGGACGTTTCCGACCAGTTCCTCACCGAGCTGCGGACGTTCCTGGCCGACCTGTCCGCCTTGGGCGCCCCCTGGGGTGACGACGAGATCGGCGGGCTGATCGGCGCGGCGTGCGAGGAGGTCACCGCGTACGCGGCGGAGTGCTTCGAGTCGGTGATGGAGGAGCTGGGCGTGGTCGGCGTCGACCTGAACCGGATGGCGTACCTCCACGAGGTGAACGAGCAGGCGATCGCCGAGGGGTTCACCGGGCTCGGCCAGGGGCTGGGGTGAGCTGACGTGGGGCTGCAACTGCCGGGAGAGCTGATCACCGTGCTCGGCATGATCGGGTACGACTGGCCGCGCTCGGACGAGACGGCACTGTTCGAGATGGGGCAACGCTGGCTGGAGTTCAGCGGGACCATGCAGACGTTGACCGCGCAGGCCCAGCAGGCGGCGGCGCAGGTCACCGCCGGTAACGCCGGTGCCGACATCGACGCGTTCCAGGGCTACTGGACGGAGCACGAAGGGCCCATCCCCGTGCTGGAGGACGGGGCCCTCGCGGCCGTCCTGGCCGGCACCGGCCTCATGATCACTGGGGCGATCGTGCTGGCGCTGAAGATCCAGGTGATCGTGCAGCTGGCGATCCTGGCGATCCAGATCGCCCAGGCGGTGGCGACCGCCGCCGTGAGCTTCGGAGCCACCCTCGCCGAGATCCCCGTCTTCCAGATGATCACCCGGGAGATCGTCGGTCTGCTGATCGACCAGGTGATCACCATGCTGCTCGATGGGTAGGCGGGCCCGCGGCGGCGTCATCCGGACCGCGATGTCCTACCTGCGGCAGCAGAAGAGGCGGGCCAGGACCGGGCAGCGGCGCGACGCGATGACTCCGGAACGACTCCGGCACACCATGGTCGGCGAACGGGACGGCCGCGCTTCCGGCTGGCACCACCGGCCCGGCGGCATCGACCCACCCGGCGCAAAGCTGATCGAGATCACGGCCCGCGACCGCAAGACCGGCGTGTACCGCGGCGAGGTGGCGTTCCAGAACCGCCGCACAGGCGAATGGCGACAGAAGCGCGGTGGTAGCACCTTCTTCCCGGACGGATGGACGCCGGAACAGGTCGACCGTGCCGTCACTCGCGCCTTCGACGCACCGGACGTCGTCAAGGACCCGAAGTCAGGTCGTTGGTCGGCAACGTTCCGAGGTATCAACCTTGAAGGCTTCTACGACCCGGTGAGTGGCAAACTCAGCCACGGCTATCCCGTCCTGCGTCGTGCTGGAGGCACCCCGTGAGCGCCATCGAGTTCTACTGGACCGAGACCGGGCGGGCCGAGTACCGCGCGAAGGATTCGAGGCTCGACTGCATCGGCATGTGGCTGGTGGGAGACGTACAGGCCGATCACAGCACCTGCCTCGATCTCCTTGCGGACCTGGATGACATCGCCAACGGCCGCAAGGAGACCGAGAGCTGGGAGGGCAACGCCTGGGCCGCCGAACTCAGCGCACAGGGCGTCGACCTGCAGAACCTCTGGCGCGACGCACTCTCGGCCCACTACACCCTCGCCGAGACACGCCGGATCGCCGACCAGTACTGGCGGCTCCTGGCTGGCGAGCCGGAGCGCGGACCAGCGCTGGCACGGTGGGAGGAGCGCAACGGACGCCGGCACCCCTACCCCGGGCTGTAGGGATGGAGATCGAGTTCTACTGGAACACGAACGGGTGCGCCGAGTTCCGTGCCGACGAGCGGCTCCGTTACTTCGGGATGTGGTTGACCGACGACATCCAGTCAGTCCACGAGTTGTGCCTGGACCTGCTGGCCGACCTGCACGACATCGCCTTCGGTCGCAAGGAGACCGAAAGCTGGGAGGGCAACGCCTGGGCCGCCGAGCTGAGCGCCGAGGGAGTCGACCTCGGGTGCCTCTGGAACGAGGCGCTCCGGACCCACTACCCACTTCCCGAAGCTCGGCGGGTCGTGGAGCAGTACTGGCGGCTGCTCACCGACGACCCGGACCGGGATCGGGCGTTCGCCGAGTGGGAGAAGGACAACGGCCGGCCACATCCGGTCATCGGGCGGTAGATCCACTCAATGTCATTGAAGTCGGGCTGAAAACGTGAGGCGGACACCCCGACTTCAATGATGTCGAGTCGATCATTGCCTGGAGCCCACCTGCCGGGATCCGCGATGTGGCCGTCGCCGGATACGGTCTGACGCATGACTGGTGAGCACCCCGCCCTGGCGCTACGGGGCCTGGCGAAGCGCTTCGACAGCAAGGTGGCCGTGGCCGGCGTCGACCTGGACGTGCCGGCCGGGTCCTTCTACGGGCTGCTGGGCCCGAACGGGGCCGGCAAGACCACCACCCTGTCGATGGCGGTGGGCCTGCTCCGGCCGGACGCCGGCTCCGCCACGGTGCTCGGTCACGACGTGTGGGCGGATCCGGTACGGGCGAAGCAGCTGCTCGGCGTGATGCCGGACGGCGTACGCCTCTTCGACCGGCTGAGCGGCGCGGAGCTGCTGGCGTACCACGGTCTGTTGCGCGGCATGGACCCGGCGGTCGTCGACCGGCGGGCGGCGGAGCTGCTCGACGTGCTCGCGCTCGGTGACGCCGGGCGGACCCTGGTGGTCGACTACTCGGCGGGCATGAAGAAGAAGATCGGCCTGGCGTGCGCGCTGCTGCACGGCCCCCGGCTGCTCGTGCTGGACGAGCCGTTCGAGGCGGTCGACCCGGTGTCCGGCGCGCTGATCCGCGACATCCTCCAGCGGTACGTGGCGGGCGGCGGCACGGTGGTCTTCTCCAGCCACGTGATGGAGGTGGTGGAGCGGCTCTGCACCCACGTGGCGATCCTCGCCGCCGGCACCATCAAGCGGGTCGGCACCCTGACCGAGGTACGCGGGGACCGCTCGCTGGAGCAGGTCTTCGTCGAGGTGGTCGGAGGCCGTACGGCGACCGGCGAGGAGCTGGCGTGGCTGTCACGGTGAATGCACCGGCCGAGCCGACCCGCCCGGTCTCGGCCCGGCACTTCGTCCGACTGAAGCTGCGGGTGCTGCGCAACAACTTCCGCGGCCAGGGGTGGCGGATCGCGATGTTCGTGGTCGGCTCGCTGGTCGGGTTGCAGTTCGCCGCCGTCGGGTTCCTCCTCTTCGCCCTGCCGGGGCTGACCGACGGGGAGGTGTCCGCGCAGCTGGTCGCCGCCTTCGGCGGCGGGCTGATCGTGCTGGGCTGGCTGCTGCTACCGCTGGTCTTCTTCGGCGTGGACGAGACGCTCGATCCGGCCCGGTTCGCGCTGCTGCCCCTGTCCCGCCGAACTCTGGTGACCGGCCTGTTCGCGGCGGCTCTGGTGAGCGTGCCGACGGTGGCGGTGCTGTTGGCGCTCGCCGGCCTGGTGGTCACCGCCGGGGCGCTCGGCGGCTGGTCCGCGGCCGGAGTGCAGGCGGTCGGGGTGGTGGCCGGGCTGTTGCTCTGCGTGGCTGCCGCGCGGGCGGTCACCAGCGCGTTGGCGAGCATGCTGCGGTCCCGCCGGGTCCGTGACCTGGCCGCCGTCCTGCTGGCCGTGCTCGCCGCGCTACTCGGGCCGTTGCAGCTGGCGGGCGTGGCCGCGATGCAGGAGACCGACTGGGACCGGTTGACCCCCGTCGCCGAGGTGATCGGGTGGACGCCCTTCGGCGCGCCGTGGACCGCCGGCATCGATCTGGCCCAGGGCCGGGTCTGGGCCGCCCCGGTCAAGCTGCTGATCACCGTGGCGGCGATCGTGGCACTGCTCGCCTGGTGGTCCCGGTCCCTGGAGTCGGCGATGGTCGGCGCGGCCACCTCGGGTCCGGCCCCGGCCGCCCGGACGGCCACCGGTGGCCCCGTCGCCCAACTCTTCCCCCGCGCGGTGGGCTGGCTACGGCGGGACCGCTTCGGCGCGCTGGTCGCCCGGGAGACCCGCTACTGGTGGCGGGACGCACGGCGCCGGGCCAACCTCATCACGCTCGCGGTGGTCGGGCTCTTCGTCCCCGCGATGGTCAACTTCGGTGGCTCCGGCTTCACCGTCGACGAGCAGGGTTTCACCACCACCGGCGAGTCGTCGCCCGTGCTGGTCAGCCTCTCGATGGTCTTCGTCGGCGTGCTCGCGGCCGTCACCCTGGCCAACCAGTTCGGCTTCGACGGCAGCGCGTACGCGGCGAACGTGGTCGCGGGCGTACCGGGCCAGGTGGAGCTGCGCGCCCGGATGGCCGCGTTCTCCCTCTACGTGCTGCCGCTGGTGGTGGCGATCTCGCTGGCGCTCGCCCTGATCCTCGGCGAGCCGGGCTGGATCGGGCTGACCGCCGGCAGCCTGCTCGCCACGTACGGCGCGGGGCTGGCGGTGAACACCTTCCTGTCGGTGCTCGGCGCGTACTCCCTGCCGGAGACCAGCAACCCGTTCGCCATGAACTCCGGCGCCGGGGTGGCCCGCAGCTTCCTCACCCTGCTGTCGATGCTCGCCTCGGCCGTCGCGGCGGTGCCGATGGTGGTGGCCGCCGCGCTGCTCGGCGACCTGTGGCTGTGGGTGGCCCTGCCGGTCGGCGCGGCGTATGGGCTGGGTGCGGCGCTGCTCGGCGCGTACCTCGCCGGAGACGTCCTCGACCGTCGCCAACCGGAACTGCTCGCCACCGTCACCCCCCGCCGCTGATGCCGGTCGTCGAGGCGGCGGTAACCGTTCCGGTCCCCCCGGACGTGGCCTTCGCCGTGTCCCAGACGACGGCGCCGGTCCGCTACCGGTGGGATCCGTTCGTCCGCGAGCAGCATTTCACCGGTGGGGCGACCCGTCCCGGCAAGGGTGTCCGCACCTTCACCCGATCCCGGCACGGGCTGACCATGATCAGCGAGTACGTCTCGTTCGCGCCTCCCACCAACGTCGGCATGAAGATGGTGCGCGGGCCGTGGTTCTTCGAGATGTTTGCCGGCGGGTGGCGGTTCGCGCCCGCCCCGGAACCGGGCCACACCGTGGCCACCTGGCGGTACAGCTTCCGCTGCCGGCCGGCGTACCTGCGTCCGCTCGCCGACCGGGTCGGGACGTGGCTGCTGCGCCGGGACATCCGCCGACGCATCGCCGGCTACGCCGCCGGCTGCGTCGACCTCGAGGTCCTCGCCGCCGCCCGCCGCACTCTCGACTGATCAGGCCGGCGTACGGGGACCTGGCACGCCCTCGCGCCGGCGCAGGAACGCGTGCAGGCCGCCGCCGAGCTGGCTGACGGTGAGCAGGTCCCAGCCGTGCTCGGTGAGCAGGTCGGCGGCGGCAAGGAGCTGAGCCAGGTTCTCACCGTGAAAGCCGGCGTGGGCGACCATCGCCAGGTGCCGGTGCGGGTACGCCGCCAGGTCGAACTCCTCGGCGAGGACGGCGGCGGCGGTGACGACGCGGACGTTCGCGACGTGCTCGGGACTCACGCGGGACATGCCCGCACGGTAGAGCGTGGGGTGGGGTTCCGTCAGCCCCCGATCAGTCCGGCGGACGGAGACGGAGTTGCCGAGAGGCTGATGTCTGGGTGACATGATCATGTCTCCCAGACATCAGGCTCGTCGCACTCACCTGCCACCGGCCGACCTGCACCGGCGCTTCCTCGGCTGGGCCCGGTCGAGGGACGGCACAATGTTTCACGTGAATCCAGAGCCGGGCGCCGAGATCCACCACACCGACCCGTTCGCCGTACCCGCCGACCAGCGTTCCCCCGTACGCCGGCTTCGGGGCCGACTGGCGTCGCCGGTGACCCTCTGGACGGCGCCCGGGCCGGCGGGCCTGACGGTGTCCTCGACGCTGGTCGCGGAGGGTGAGCCGGACCGCCTCCTCGGCCTGATCGACGCGGAGTCGGACCTGTGGGCGGCGGTCGAGGAGGCGGGCCGGTTCGCGGTGGCGCCGCTCGGCCCGGCGCACCGCCAGTTGGCCGACCGGTTCGCCGGTCTCTTCCCGTCCCCCGGCGGGCTCTTCGCGGCCGGCGCGTGGACCGAGACCCCCTACGGCCCGGTGCCGACCGACGCCGGCGGGTGGGCGGGGTGCCGGCTCGACACGGCCCGGGAGTACGGGTGGGCGCTGCTGGTCGAGGCCACCGTCGAGGCCGTCGAGCTGGTCGAGGAGACGGATCCGCTGCTGCACTACCGGGGCCGGTACCGCGAGCTGACGTGAGCCCCCGCCGGCCGTACCGTTCACCGGAGTGACCCAGGTCACTCGGCGCAGCCATGCTGCCGTTCGGCGCAGCCGTCGACCGACGCCGATCTCGGCCTTCCCCGGCGGGGAGCGCGCTTTCTACCGTGCGCGAAACTCCCCGATGCCTGTGAAGGTGGTGATCCACAGATGTCCACGGACACACCCCCGGCCACACCCGCCGCGTCAACGGCGGAGCGGTACGTCGCCGTTCAACGGTCCGACGAGTTCGCCGGGTTGCGGCGCGCGCTGCGCGGCTTCATCTTCCCGATGACCGTCGCGTTCTTCCTGTGGTACGCGCTCTACGTGATCCTGTCCGCGTACGCACGGGACTTCATGGGCACGAAGCTGGTCGGCAACATCAACGTCGCCCTGGTCTTCGGTCTGCTCCAGTTCGTCTCCACGTTCCTGATCGCCTGGCTCTACTCCCGGTACGCCGACCGGAAGATCGACCCGGTCGCCGACCGGATCCGCGCGGAGATGGGAGAGGTGACCCATGAGCATGGTCCTCGCGGCTGAGGCGGGCGACACCACCGCCCGGAACCTCACCATCACGCTGTTCCTGGTCTTCGTGGCGGTGACCCTGGCCATCACCATCTGGGCCAGCCGGCAGACCAAGACCGCCACCGACTTCTACGCGGGCGGCCGGTCCTTCTCCGGCTTCCAGAACGGCATGGCGATCGGCGGCGACTACATGTCGGCGGCCTCGTTCCTCGGCATCGCCGGCATCATCGCGCTGTACGGCTACGACGGCTTCCTCTACTCGATCGGCTTCCTGGTCGCCTGGCTGGTGGCCCTGCTGCTGGTCGCGGAACTGCTGCGGAACTCCGGCCGCTACACGATGGCCGACGTGCTGGCGTTCCGGATGCGGCAGCGCCCGGTGCGTACGGCGGCGGCGGTCTCCACGATCACCGTGTCGATCTTCTACCTGCTGGCCCAGATGGTCGGCGCGGGCGCGCTGGTCGCGCTGCTGCTGGGCATCAAGCCGGGTACGACCTTCCTCGGCATGGACGCGGACGCCGCGAAGATCGCCACCATCATCATGGTCGGCGCCCTGATGATCATCTACGTCACCGTGGGCGGGATGAAGGGCACCACCTACGTGCAGATCGTCAAGGCGTTCCTGCTCATGGGCGGCGCAACGATCATGACGGTGCTGGTGCTGGCGAAGTACAACTTCAACCTGTCGTCGCTGCTCGGCGACGCCGCCGCCTCGTCCGGCAAGGGGTCGGCGTTCCTCGAACCGGGACTGCGGTACGGCGTCGAGGTGGCCGGCAACGCGACCCAGACCTTCTACAACAAGGTGGACCTGCTGTCACTCGGCATCGCGCTGGTGCTCGGGACCGCCGGCCTGCCGCACATCCTGATCCGCTTCTACACGGTCCCGACGGCGAAGGCCGCCCGCAAGAGCGTGCTGTGGGCGATCGGCATCATCGGCACGTTCTACCTGCTCACCCTGGCGCTCGGCTTCGGCGCGGCGGCACTGGTCGGCAGCGAGGCGATCACCGCCCAGGACAAGGCCGGCAACACCGCCGCACCACAGTTGGCCGAACGGCTCGGCATCGACTTCCTCGGGGGTGACCTGGGCGGGGCCACCCTGCTCGCCATCATCGCCGCGGTCGCGTTCGCCACCATCCTGGCGGTGGTGGCCGGCCTGACGCTGGCGTCGTCGTCCAGCCTGGCCCACGACTTCTACGCCAACGTGCTGCGGAACGGCCAGGCGTCGGAGCGGCAGGAGGTGGCGGTCGCCCGGATCTCCGCGCTGGGGATCGGCGCGGTCTCGATCGCCCTGTCGATCTTCGCGCAGAACCTGAACGTGGCCTTCCTGGTGGCGCTGGCCTTCGCGGTCGCCGCGTCGGGCAACCTGCCGGCGATCCTCTACAGCCTGTTCTGGAAGCGGTTCAACACCTCCGGCGCGGTGTGGGCGATCTACGGCGGCCTGCTCGCCGCCGTGCTCCTGGTGTTCTTCTCGCCGGTGGTGTCCGGGGCACCCACCTCGATGTTCCCCAACCAGGACTGGCAATGGTTCCCGCTGTCCAACCCGGGCATCCTGTCCATCCCGTTCGGCTTCCTCTGCGGCTGGATCGGGACGGTCATCTCCAAGGAGCGTGACGACGACAAGTACGCCGAGCTGGAGGTCCGTTCCCTGACCGGAGCCGGCGCGCACTGACCCGCACCGCTTGTTGAGAGGGGCCCCCTGTACAACGCCAGGCGTTGTCAGGGGGCCCCTCCTTACACCGGTAGGCTGGCGCCCATGAAGGTTGCTGAACGATTCGGACCCGGCCACCGCATCCTCGTCACCGGCGGCGCCGGCTTCGTCCCGTCACACCTCGTGGACGTACTGATCGCCCGCGGCTGCACCGTGGTCGTGCTGGACAACTTCGTCACGGGGTCGAAGGAGAACGTCGCCCACCTGCTGGACAAGCCGACCTTCACCCTGGTCGAGGCGGACATCTCCGACGGCCTGCCGACCCACCACCCGGCGATCGCCGAGCGGTTCGACGCCATCCTGCACATGGCGTCACCGGCCAGCCCGACCGACTTCGAGAAGCTGCCGGTGGAGATCCTGCGCGTCGGCTCGGTGGGCACCCTGCACCTGCTGGAGCGCGCCACCGCCGACGGTGCCCGGTTCCTGATGGCCTCCACCTCCGAGGCGTACGGGGACCCGAAGGAGCACCCGCAGCGCGAGACGTACTGGGGCAACGTCAACCCGATCGGCATCCGTGCCGTCTACGACGAGGCGAAGCGCTTCTCCGAGGCCGCCACCATGGCGTACCACCGCAGCCGAGGGCTGGACGCGGCCATCGTCCGGATCTTCAACACGTACGGTCCGCGGATGCGCCCGGACGACGGCCGGGCCATCCCGACCTTCATCTCGCAGGCCCTGCGCAACGAGCCGATCACCGTGCACGGCACCGGCAACCAGACCCGCTCGATCTGCTACGTGGCCGACCTGGTCCGGGGGATCCTGCTGCTGCTGGACTCGACCGAGACCGGGCCGATCAACTGCGGCACCGAGAACGAGATGACCATGCGGCAACTGGCCGAGACGATCGTGTCACTGTCCGGAAGCGCCTCCGAGGTGACCTACGTCACCCGCAGCGCCGACGACCCGGAGATGCGCCGGCCCGACCTGACGCTCGCCCGTGAGCTGCTCGGATACGAGCCGGAGGTTTCGCCCTCCGACGGCCTGCGGCGCACGATCGAGTACTTCCGCGAGCGGCTAGGGTAGCCGCCGCCCGGATCCGGTCCACCCACTCCGGCTCCGCTTCGGGGCGACACTGGCCCGACCTACGTACCCTGAGTTACATGTCAGCGACCACGCCAGCCGGTGTCCCGCTCCCGTACCTGCACCGCAGCGCCGGGCGCGCGTCGGTGCCCGGCTCCGGCCGGGACGCCGGGCGCGCCGGGCCGGCGGACGCCCGCTGGTACCCGTCGTACGACACGCCGCAGGGCGGCGGCCCAGGTGGCCCCGGCGGGCCGTCCGGCCCCGAGGGTCCGGGCGGTCCGGGCGGTCCCGGTCGCCGTGGCCCGCGTCCACGCTGGGGCCGGATCGGCCTGGTGGCCGGCGTGGCGGTGCTGGTGCTGGCGCTGCTCGGTGGGATCGGCGCCTGGTTCTACGCCCGCGGCCTCAACAACGACCTGGCCCGCACCGACCCGTTCTCGGAGATCACCGGCGGACGCCCGGCCAAGGCCGTCGACGGTGCACTCAACATCCTGATGGTCGGCACCGACTCCCGGGATCCGGACGCACCGGTCGACCAGAAGAGCCAGTGGCGCGCCGACACGATCATCGTGATGCACATCCCGAGCAACCACCAGGAGGCCTACCTGGTGTCCATCCCCCGCGACCTCTACGTGCCGATCCCGGAGGGCGCGAACGCCGAGTGCGGCTCGGGCCAGCGCGGCAAGGTCAACGCCGCCTTCGCCTTCGGTGGCCTGCCGCTGGCCGTACGGACCGTCGAGTGCTTCACCGACGTCCGGATGGACCACGTGATGGCGATCGACTTCGCCGGTTTCAAGCAGGTCACCGACGCTCTCGGCGGCGTGGACCTCAAGGTGGAGCGGACGGTCACCTCGATCCACAAGCCGTACCGGACCTTCACCAAGGGCGTCAACCACATGGACGGCGCCGAGGCACTGGACTGGATCCGGCAGCGCAAGCAGTTCCCCAACGGTGACTTCGACCGGATGCGGCACCAGCAGGAGTTCCTCCGCGCGTTGATGGACAAGGCGGCGAGCACCGGCACGCTGACCAACCCGAAGAAGCTGAACGCGTTCCTGAAGTCGGTGACCGCGGCGGTGACCGTCGACGAGGGCTTCTCGCTCGTCGACATGGCGCTCCAGTTCCGCAATCTGCGCGGTGAGAACCTGACCTTCGTGACCAGCCCGCACAACGGCAGCCAGACGATCAACGGCGAGTCGGTCGTGGTCTCCGACCGGGAGAAGGCGCTGGGGATGTACAAGGCGATGGCCGCCGACACCATGACCGACTGGGTGAAGGCCAACCAGAAGACGGACAGCGCCGGCGGCTGACGCCGCACCGGCACGCACCGACGTCGATACCGATCGGCGGTTCGCCCTCTCGAGCGGGGACGCCAGCCGCCGATCGGTCGTATTGACCTGGACGATCGGCCAGATCGCCGGGACAACGGCTGGACAACGGGAATTGTCCGCGCGATGACCTCGCCAGGACGGAAAAGCGTCCGTACAGTGGTGCCGCCCCCCGACCACGCGAACTGGAGCAAGCATGCCGGTTCAGACCAGCGGTCGCCCGCCGGCGCTGGAGCCATCCCGCCCGTCCGCCCGAACCTCCGTCGGTATCCCCCACCAGCCCGTTCCGGGCGGGAGACCGACCGGCACCGCGTACGGCCGGCCCCCCGGCGGCACGCCCGACGCTCCGTCGAAGCGCCAGCGCAAGCGTCGCAAGGATCCGCTCTGGGCTCGCATCACGCTGATCGTCGGCGCCGTGCTGATGGTGACCAGCGGCGTCGCGATCGTCGGCAGCAAGGCGGTGATCGGTCAGGCCACCAGCAACATCGCCCAGGGCAATCTCCTCGGCGACGCGGGGAAGTCCGACGCCGAGGGCGGCGCGAGCCTCAAGGGCCCGATCGACATGCTGCTGCTCGGTGTGGACGCCCGCCAGTCGTGGGCCGCCGACGACGTGCGGGCGGACAGCATCATCGTGCTGCACATCCCGGCCACCCACGACCAGGCCTACCTGATCTCGATCCCCCGGGACACCGAGGCCGAGATCCCCGCGTTCGCCAAGAGTGGCTGGAACGGGGGCGTCGACAAGATCAATGCCGCCTTCCAGCACGGCGCCAAGAACGGCGGGGGCTGGGAGGGTGGAGCCCAGTTGATGGCGCAGACCATCAAGAAGCTCACCGGGGTCAGTTTCGACGGCGCGGCGATCATCAACTTCGGCGGTTTCAAGAAGATCATCGACTCCCTGGGCTCGGTGCGCATCTGCGTCAGCCAGGAGGTCACGTCGTACCACATGTCGTACGTCGACGGTAAGCCGATGTGGAACGCGGACGCCAAGAAGACCGGCAAGGAACGAACCCCGGTGGTGCACAAGAAGGGCTGCCGGGAGATGGAGGGCTGGGCGGCGCTGGACTACTCCCGGCAGCGCTACGGCCTGACGGGCGGCGACTACGCGCGCCAGCAGAACCAGCAGCAGCTGATCAAGGCGATGGCCAAGAAGGCCAGCCAGAACGGCACGCTGACCAATCCGATCAAGCTGAACGGGCTGATCAAGGCGGCCGGCGAGGCGTTCATGCTGGACACCGGCGGTGTGCCGGTGGCCGACTTCGTCTTCACGATGCGCGGGGTCAGCGGCAGCGACCTGACGATGCTGCGCACCAACGGCGGCACCTTCAACGGCAACTCGAACAACCGGGAAGCCCTCAGCGAGCAGACCCTCGAGATGTTCCGGGCCGTCCGGCAGGACAAGCTGGCCGACTTCGTGGTCGCCAACCCCGAGGTGCTCTCCACCCGCAAGTAGGGCGGGGAATTCCCGGAACCCTGCTGACGCAGCGCGACCGCCCCGTAGCCTGGCGTGAAGATTGTTCACGCCAGGCTAGGGAGGCACCACGTCCAGGTCGGGGCGGGACGGCCGGGAGCGGACCGGAGGCGTCGCGCGCGCCCGCCCCCGCTGGTCCCGGTTCCTGCTCGGCCTCGGGCTGACCCTTGTACTGCTGGCCGGTCTCGCGGTGGTCGGCCTCCGCGTGCTCCAGGACCGGTACGACCGTGTGGTCGTCGAGGAGCAACTGCTCGACCCGAGCGCCCGCCGCGACCGGACCGACCCGGACGGGCCGCTGAACTACCTCCTCGTCGGAACCGACCGCTGGCAGAGCGGCAGCGCCGAGGACCGCCGCGCCGACAGCATCCTCATCGTGCACGTCCCGGCCGGCGGACGGGAGGCGTTCCTGGTCTCCGTCCCCCGCGACCTGCTGGTCCCCATCCCCGCCCGCCGGGGCTACGGCGGCGGACAGGACAAGATCAATGCCGCGTACGAGCACGGCGGGGGCGGGATGGGCGGCACCCAACTGCTCTCGGCCACCCTGTCCCGGCTGACCGGGATCCGCTTCGACGGCGCCGCCCTGGTCGACTTCTCCGGCTTCCGCAAGGTCATCGACCTCCTCGGCGGTGTCCGCATGTGCGTCGACACCGAGGTCCGGTCGGTCCACACCGACCGGGTCTTCAGCCCCGGCTGCCGGCAGATGAACGGCGGTGAGGCCCTCGACTACGTACGCCAGCGCTACGACCTGCCGAACGGCGACTACGACCGGCAGACGCACCAGCAGCAACTGCTGCGGGCGATGCTGGACCGCGCCGGCCGAACCTCGCTGACCACCAACCCGGTCAAGCTCGACCAGCTCATCCGCGCGGTGGGCAACTCGCTGACCGTGGACACCAACGGCGTACCCCTGGAGGACCTCCTTCTCGCGCTGCGTGACCTGCCCTCGGACGCCCTGCGCGGGGTGCGGGTGCCGTCCTACCCGCAGACCATCGGTCAGGTCTCCTACGTGGTGCTGGAGAACGGCGGCGGCGGTCTGTTCGCCGCGGTCCGGGGCACCCGGATGCCGGAGTGGGCGCGCGCGAACCCGCGCTGGATCAACCAGCTCTGAGGAACCGTGGCCACGATCCGCCGCCGACCGGACCGGCCCGGCCGGAGGGTCTAGGCTTGGTGACCGTGTTCGGACCCCAGGTACCCACCGTGACCGTGCCCGAGATCGCCGACGACACCTACCTGCTCGACGTCCGGGAGGACGACGAGTGGGCCGCCGGCCACGCCCCGCAGGCCCACCACCTGCCGATGATGGAGCTGCCGGCCCGGATGGCCGAGGTGCCCGCCGACCGCGACGTGGCCGTCATCTGCCGCTCCGGCGGTCGCTCCGCGCAGGTCGTCACCTACCTCATGCGCAACGGCTGGGACCAGGTGCGCAACGTGGCGGGCGGGATGGGTGAGTGGGCCGCCGCCGGTCGACCGGTGGTCGGCCAGGACGGACAGCCGGGCCGGGTCCTGTAAGGCGGCCCACGGCATGGGTGGACCCCTGGTCTTCGCACACCGCGGCTCGTCGTACGACCTCCCGGAGCACACTCTCGCCGCGTACCTGCGCGCCCTCGACGAGGGGGCGGACGGGTTGGAGTGCGACGTCCGGCTGACCCGGGACGGGCACCTGGTGTGCGTGCACGACCGCCGGCTGGACCGCACCAGCAACGGCCGCGGGCTGGTCAGCGTGCGTACGCTCGCCGAGCTGGAGAGTCTCGACTTCGGCTCGTGGCACCCCGGCGCCGTGCCCGCCGACGGCGACGAGGTCCTCGACGACTCGCGGACCCGGCTGCTCACCCTGGAACGGCTGCTGGACGCCGTCCGCGCCGCCGGCCGGCCGGTACGGTTGCTGATCGAGACCAAGCACCCCTCGCGCTACGGTGCGCACGTCGAGCGCCGGCTGGTCGAACTGCTGCACCGCTACGGCCTCCACCGGCCCGCGCCGGACGATCCGGTCCAGGTCACGGTGATGTCCTTCTCCCCGCTGGCCGTACGCCGGATCCGCTCCTTCGCCCCCGCGCTGCCGACGGTGCTGTTGCTGGAGGTCCTTCCCCGCTGGCTGCGGCCCGGCCGGCTGCCGCTCGGCACCCGCGTCGTCGGTCCCGGCATCGCGCTGGTCCGGGCCCGTCCGGGGCTCGTGCCCGCGCTTCGGGCGGCCGGCAACCAGGTGTACGTCTGGACCGTCAACGACCCGGCGGACCTGGACCTGGTCCTGGCCGCCGGGGTGGACGGGGTCATCACGGACCGACCGGCGATGGCACTGGCCCGTCTCGGTCGGTGACCGCCCCGAGCGGGGGTGTCCGGGAGCCGGGCGAGGGGGCAGACTCTCCCCATGCCGGAGCGTATCGACTTCCCCGCCCTCGTCGCCGGCCACACCGTGGTGATCGAGATGATCAACTCCGGGGACACCGGACTCCCCGTCCTCAACCAACTCCTCCGCGTCGCCCAGTCCGCGCTCGGCGCGGCCGGCATGGCCTTCGTCGAGTTCGCGCCGACCGGAGGCCGGGTGATCGCCGCGACCGGCGCCGTCGAGTGGACCGTCGGCCGGCCGCTGCCGGTCGACGACCCGGCCACCGTCTGCCTGCTCTCCGGCGACCGGGTCCAGCAGGTCCGCACCAACCACCTCCGCGGCAAGCTCGCCGCGGAACTCGCCGGCCGGGACCTCGTCACGATGGTGGTCTCCCGGGCCGAGATCGGTGGGCTGACCGTGGGCAGCCTGCACGCGCTCTACCCGGCCGGCGGCACCGAGCCGGACGCCGGACAGCACGGGGTGATCGGTTACCTCGCCTCCTGCATCGCCCACATGTACGGCGACCAGAGCGGCCTGCCGGTGCACGGCGACGGGCCGGTCGTGGCGGCGCTCGCGGACGGCCTGGCCGTCGTCGACCGGGACAACCGGGTCCGGCTGTGGAACCCGGCCGCCGCCGAGGTCACCGGCATCGCCGCCACCCAGGCGCTCAACCAGCCACTGCCCTTCCCGCTCCCCCCGTCCGGGCAGGTCCTCGACCACCGGCTGCCGGACGGCCGCTGGCTGCGAATCACCTCCGGCGAGCTCCCCGGGCCCGGCATCCTGCGGGTGGTCACCTTCCGCGACATCACCGACCAGCAGCGCCGTGACCACGACCGGGACCTCTTCGTCGCGGTGACCAGCCACGAGCTGCGGACGCCCGTCACCGTCATCAAGGGGTACGCGGACACCCTGACCGACCACTGGGAGTCCCTGACCGAGGCGGACCGGCGGCAGGCCGCCCGCGTCATCGGACAGCGGGCGAACGAGCTGGCCCGGCTGGTGGACCGGCTGCTCTCCTCGGCCACCGGCGCGGGGCCGGGCGAGGAGCCGCCCGCGCCGTTCGACCTCGGTGACGCCCTGGCGGCCGCGATCGCCGACCTGCCCTCCGACCTGCGCCACCGGATGGTGGTCGACCTGCCGGCCGACCTGCCCAAGGCGCTCGGTCACCGGCCGAGCCTGGCCACCGTGCTGACCGAGCTGAGCACCAACGCCGGAAAGTACTCCCCACCCGACACCCCGATCACCGTCACCGCGTCCTGCGACGGGCAGACCGTCTCCTTCCGGGTCAGCGACCAGGGCATCGGCATCCGTCCGGAGCACGTGGAACGCGCCTTCGACCGGTTCTGGCAGGGCGAGTCCGGGGACCGCCGTCGCTACCCGGGCGCCGGACTGGGTCTCTACCTCGTCCGCCGGATCGTTGAACTACAGAATGGATGGGTATCCCTCCGACCGAGGGCCGCTGGCGGTACGGTCGCAGAGGTGCGGCTGCCCCGCGGGTGACCGGTGGTGGCCACGGGGGCGTGGAGGGGCGAGGTGTCGACGCGAGCGTCCGAACGAGCATGGTGCGTGGTGGTGCCTCACCACGGCACGGGAGCGCGGCTGGCCCGGCACCGGCTCGCCGCCGAACTGGCCCCGATCGTCCCGGCGAGCCGACTGGCCGACCTGGTCGCGGTCCTGGCCGAGCTGGTCGGCAACGCGGTCCGGCACGCCGACCCGCTGCCCGGCGGGGTGATCCGGGTGTCGTGGCGACTGGGGGCGTCCCCGGACGGCCAGCGGATCCTGCTCCGGGTGACCGACGGCGGCGCCGGTGCGGGCCCCAAGATCCGGGCCGCCGACCCGGAGGCCGCCGACGGCCGCGGCCTGCACATCGTCTCCGGGCTGGCCAGCCGCTGGGGAGTCGAGCGGGACGGCCTCGGCCAGAGCGTCTGGGCCGAGTTCGACCCGGTCGCCGCACCCCGTCCGGACCTGGTGGTCGCCGGCTGAAGGCGGGTCCTCCCCACCCGGCCCGCTCCCGGCCTCTAGGCTGTCTCGCCGTGAGCAAGCGTCGAAAGAGCCAGCGAGCAGCGGACACCACCCCGAAGCGGGAGAAGGTTCGCGACATCTTCGTCCCCCGACCGTTCGAGGGGTTGGCCGACGAACCGGAGTGGATCGCCCTGCGCGAGCTCGTGCCGGCCGCCTCGGCCCCGCTGAAGCTGACCCCCGCGCTGGTGGAGGAGTTCGGCGACCGCGAGGTGGTCCTGGCCACCGTGCTCCCGATGGCCGCGCCGGCCATGACGAAGCCGGACGGTCGGGTCTTCATCGGCCTCCAGCGCCACCAGCAGTCCGGTGACGTCTCCCGCGACCTGGCCGAGGCGCTGCTGTGCGCGCTGCGTACCGAGCCGGGCGGCCAGGTCGCCGTACCGCCGATGCCCGGCCCCGGTCCTCGGCTCCAGGACATCCTGGTGGACGGGCCGCTGGAGATCACGATGCACGACGGCTTCGAGTTCTGGCTCGACCCGGGCGCGGCCGACGATCCGACCGTGCAGGCGTCCCTGGAGCGGGCGAACGCGGCGATCTACCCGACCGTCCGGCTGGCCGCCGCGCGGGCCGCGTACTGGTGCCAGGTCCCGGAGAAGGCGCACGTGCGCTGGGTGCTCCCGGACGACGAGGACGCCGCCCTGGACGCGCTGGCCCGGCTCAGCGTCGCCGGCACCCTCACCCTCGGCGAGGGGACGAAGTTCGCCGGCATGTTCCGCGCCCACGGACGGCTGGTCCCCGTCTGGGACCTGCCCGAGGACGTCCCGGCCGCCGACTGGGAGCAGCCGGTCGCCGACTTCGCCAAGCGGTACGCCGAGGCTCTCGCCGACGCCACCGGCCTGGACGCCGCCGGTCGCCGCGCCCGGCACGGCCTCCTCGGCCGCCAACTGACCCTCCGCTGACCGCGCGGCGCCCCTTCCTCACCCCCGGAGGGGGTCGCGGACGAGGGGGCAGGACATGCAGCGCGGGCCGCCCCGGCCCGAGCCCAGCTCCGAGCTGGCGATGGGGATGACCTCGATGCCGGCGCGTTCGAGCTGCGCGTTGGTCTCGGTGTTGCGTTCGTAGCCGACGCAGAGCCGGGGCGCGAGGGCGAGGGTGTTGTTGCCGTCGTCCCACTGCTCGCGTTCCGCCGTGACCGGGTCGAGGCCCGTGTCGATCACCCGGAGCTGGTCCAGGTCCATCGCGTCGGCGGCGGCCCGCAGGAACGGCGCCGGGCCGTCCACCCGCGGATTCTCGCCGTCCGCGCCGGCGATGACGGTGTACGCCATGAGCGTGCTGGCGATGTTCGGGTACATCAGCACGGTATCGACGTCGACCATGGTGCAGACGGTGTCCAGGTGCATGGTCGCCCGCTCCTGCGCGATCGGTACGACCAGGATGGTGTGCGCCAGGCCGGCGGCGAAGACCTGTCGGGCGAGGCGCTCCGCGCCGGCCGGGGTGGTCCGCTCGCCCACGCCCACGGCGAGCACCCCGGGGGCGAGCAGCAGCACGTCGCCGCCCTCCAGGTGTTCCAGTTCGGGGTGGTAGACGAACTCGGTGCCGGCGAAGCGGGGATGGTGCCGGTAGATGGCGTCGGTCAGCGTGGTCTCCCGCCGCCGCGCCGGCATGGCGAGGCTGGTCACGCCGACCCGGTCACCGATCCACACCGAGGAGTCCCGGGTGAAGAGCAGGTTCGGCAGCGGGTCGATGACGAAGTCGTGCCGGTCCATCAGGGTGTAGACCAGGCCGCCCGGGCGGTCCCGGCTGATCCGCAGTTCCTCGTGCGCCAGCCCGGCGATCAGCACGTCGGCCAACGCGACCGGGTCCAGGTAGGCCAGGTGGTCGGCGACGCGGGCCCGCAGGGAGTCGCCGAGGCGGGGTGAGCGCAGCACCTCCTCGGTGAGTTCGGCGCGCGCGTCCGCGACGGCGAGTGTCTCGGCCAGGAGGGTGGCGAGGTAGAGGACCTCGACGCCGCGCTCGCGCAGGGCGGTGGCGAAGGCGTCGTGTTCCTCCTGCGCGCGGCCCACCCAGGGGATGGCGTCGAAGAGGAGCGAGTCGTTGTTGCGCGGGGTCAGCCGGGCGAGTTCCGGGCCGGGGCGGTGCAGCATCACCGTGCCCAGCCGGGCGACCTCGCTGTCCACGTAGTGGGTCACGCCTCGCAGCGTAGGCAGGGTTTGGCGGTATCCGGTAAAACAACTGTGGATGAATATGGCATTCATCCGCACTCACTCCGGCGCTCCAACTTGCCGACCCGGGGGAGTAGCAACGTAGGGTAGTGAGAAGATAACTTCGAGGGACCTTTTGCCGGAGGTCGCGATGACTGTCTTTCCCGCTCGTCGAACCGTACCGTCCGCCCGGGCACTGCCGCCCGCGGCGGTGCCACACCCCCGCGCGGAGAGCGTCGGGGTCCTCGCGCCGGTCCGTCCGTCCCCGTTGGAGTGGGCGCGCCGGCGGCGCGCCGAACGGGGCGCACGGCGGTTGGAGGCGGCCGGCGCGCGGGCGCTCGGCCAGCTCGACCACCTCGGTCCGGCCTGGCACGTGATCGAGTGGCCGCGCACCGACGTGAGCGACCTCCTGCTGGAGACCGGCCAGGACGACCGGGCCGGCTTCCTCGCCATCGGCCCGAGTGGGCTCTTCGCGGTCACCATCGCCGACCACGGCCGGGCTCGGGTGCTGGTGGCTGGTGACGTGGTGCAGATCAACGGCAAGCGCCCCCCGTACGTGGCCGAGGCCCGGCGGGACGCCAAGCGGGCCAGCAAGGCCCTCTCCCAGGCCGTGGGGCTGCCGATCCCGGTGACGCCGGTGCTGACGTTCGTCGGCTCCGGCGTCATCAGCGTGTACGGCCTGCCCAAGGACTGCCTCATGGCCACCCACCGCGAGCTGGACCGCCTGCTCGTGGCCGGAGGCAGCCGGATCAGCCCGGCCACCGCCGAGAAGCTCTCCCGGGTCGCGCAGCACCCGTCCACGTGGATGAACGGCACGTACCGTCCCGCTGCCGACTACCGGTGGTACGAGGAGGGCCGAACGGCCACTGACAAGCCGGCCGGCCGGCGGTAACGTCAGCCGCGACGCCACGCGGCCCGGATGCGGTCGGCACCCGTCGGTCGCGCCGTCGCCGGCCGCTCGGCCCGGGCACCCGGCACCACCGGCGGTCCGGCGACTCCAGCGCGGCCTGCGGCCCGCAGTCGTGACCGGCTAGCGTGGACATACCGTCGGTGTACATAGGAGGCGCGGTGGCCCACGTCGAACTCTCGCTCTCGGAAGCGTTCGTGCCGGCGGCAGGGACATCGACGGAGCAGGAGTCCGACAACTTCGGGCAGTGGTCGGCGACCGTCTCCCGCGCCGAGGAGCCGTGCCTCCTCATCGACGCCGAGACCAAGGTGGTGGCGGTCTCCGCCTCCGGCTGCGAGCTGCTCTGCCTGGGCGCCCCGGAGGACCTCGTCGGGTTTCCGCTGCTGGACGGGGGCCTGCGGCTGCTCGACTTCACCGCCAACCCCCGTGAGCTGACCGAGGCTGAGATCGACAAGATCCCCCCGATGCTGGCCCTCACCTCCGGTCGCCTCGCGCGCGGGCTGCTCCGCATCCAGGCGGCCTCGGAGGACGACCACGACGCGACCGTCGACGCGATCTCCACGCCGGTGCTCAGCGACGGGAGGGTCGCCGGATCCCTCACGTTCTTCTCCGAGGTCTGACCTGCGACCCGGTGTGGCGTTCGACGCACGCGGCGAAGCTGGGGCGGGCGCTCACCGAGGCCGTAAGGTGCCCTCATGCTCGATATCGCTCTGCTGCCGGGGGAGTACGCCGTGTGCCGCCTGGCGGCCGCCTCCTCCCTGCCGCCCACCCTCCCGGGCGGCCTGAGCGACGGTGACGTCGTGACGGTCAGTTGGACCGCCGACGGGATCTCGGTGATCTGTCCGGCCGACCGGGCACCCGAACAGGCCGTGGTGGAGACCTCCTGGCGGTGCCTGCGGGTGTCGGGCCCGCTGGACCTCGCCGTGTCCGGCACCCTGGCGTCGCTGGTGGATCCGATGGCCGCGGCCCGCGTCAGCGTGGTTGCCTTCTCCACGTACGACACCGACTACCTGCTGGTTCCCGCCGTACGGCTGAGCGAGGCCGTCATCGCGTTGGAGCGCGCCGGGCACCGCGTGCTCACCTGACCTTCACCCCGCCGCCCGATCCTCCTACGATGGGCTCGGCCACCCCCGGCCGCAGCGACGTTCCCCGATATCTCCCCGAGGACCGGTCCGTGCCGCCCACCCTGTTCCGCCGGTCCACACCGTGCCGGCGTCCGCACCCGCCTCCCCGACCGGTCCGGCTCGCCGTCGTCGCGGCGCTGGCCGTGACGACGGCCGGCGGCTGTG
>NZ_JBFAMU010000016.1:0-26923 GCF_040656655.1 Micromonospora sp. NPDC049799 | reverse complement strand
GCCCGGCCCGCCGGTTCCGCCGTCGCGGCCGAGCCGGCGACGCTGTTCGACCCGCAGACCGCCCAGGGCTTCCGGGACCGGTGGCGGGACGTCCAGCTGCGGTTCGTGGACGACCCGCGGGCGGCGGCCGGTGAGGCCCAGTCGCTGGTCGACGAGGCCATCCAGGCCCTCGCCTCGGCCCTGTCCGCGCAGAAGTCCAAGCTGGGCACGTGGCAGGACGCCGGCTCGGCCGACACCGAGCAGCTGCGGATGGCGGTACGCCAGTACCGCGACTTCCTGGACCGCGTCCTCGGCCGCTGAGCCGTACGCACGGGTGCCCCGGCGGCGTGCCCGCCGGGGCACCGTCATGTTCCGGTGGGCGGCGCATGGCGGTGTCCGCAGGGGGTACGTGAGAAGGAAGCGAACCCGCGTGCGGACAGGAGGGCGGCGCCATGACGGATCGTGACCGGAACCGACCGCTGGAGGAGAGCCCCGAGGTGGCCGCGGCGGTGGAGGACGACACGGGCGTACCCCAGCTGATGACCGGGGGCGGCGCCGACCGGGACAACCCGTCGTTCACCGAGCCCGGCGGCCGACCGGACCGGGACGCGCCGACCGAGGACATCCTCGGTGACCCGTACGCCGCCGGTACCGGCGCGACCGGCACCGGCACCGGAGCCGGCGGGGACAACATCCGTACCGGGGCGGAGCAGCCCTGGGAGGCGGAGGACCTGGTGAAGGCCCGGGGCCAGGACATGACGCCGGAGAACCTGGAGCGCGCCCGCCGCGACCTGGCCGAGATGGGTCAGGCAGCCATCGAGCGCACCGTGCCCTGATCGGCAGGGGGCCCCTGGCCCGACCACCGGAGCGGTCGGACCAGGGGCCGGGGAACCTGCCGCTGGAAGCGCCTCACCTACTGCCAACGGCGGGTGGGCGTGCCGGCTCTCAGAGCGCCGGATAGGCGTTCTGCATCAGCTGGGCGAACTGGGCCGGGAACCACGCGCCGGAGATCGGCGCGTTCGGCAGGGCACCGGTCATGCTGTTGCCGTTGCGGGCGTTGCCGGTGTACGTCGGGTCGCACATCCGGTCGAAGCCCTTGCCCTCGTTGTTCGGGATGGCGGTGCTGGAGCCGTCCGACTCACCCGGGGGCTTCACCCAGACATACGCGTCGATGCCCGGCTCCGGCGCGGCCTTCGGGCGCTCGCCCAGGCCGGCCCCGGCCTGGTTGCACCAGTTGCCGGCGTGGATCCGGCGGTCGACCCGACCACCGTTGACGTACGTGTCCACGCTGGTCGTCGCACCCGGGCCGGTGGGCCGGGCGGTGCCGCCCCAGCCGTTGCGGGAGGTGTCGATCAGCATGCCGATGTTGCTGTTGAAGCCCTTGGAGACCAGCTCGTTGCGGAAGGCCTGGGCGAACGACAGCTCGTCGACGTAGAAGTTCCAGTCGATCCACTTGGACTGGCGGACCGTCTGACCGTTCACCGTGTCGGTGATCTTGATGTACGGCTCCTTCAGAGCCGAGTAGTTGGCCGTGTTGACGATGAAGCCGTGCACGTTGTTGACCGTGCTACCGGAGGCGACCGCGGCGTCCTTCAGGATCTGCGCGGTCGGGCTGAAGTTGCTGTCCCAGCCGATCCAGCCGTGGTGCGCGGCGTCGATGTAGTTGTAGACGTTGCCGATCGCGCCCAGCTTCGCCAGGGCGTAGCCGACGCCGTTGACGTACGCGCCGTTGGCCTTGACCGTGTCGCACATGGCCGTGCCACCCGGGTTGCCGGAGGTGTTGGTCACCAGGTTCGGCAGTGAGTCGATCTCGATGATGTTGATGATCCGCAGGCTCGCGTACTTCGGGTCGGCCTGGATGGCCGCAATCGGGTCGATGTACTCGGCCTTGTACCGGGGCAGCTCGTCCGGGCCCAGCTCACCGTTGGAGGCGAGCGCGGCGCAGTCCCGGCCGGGCAGGTTGTAGATCACGAACTGGATGTAACCGGCACCCTGCTTCAGCGCCTCGTTCAGGTGGTCGCGTACGCCGAACGCACCGTTGGAGCTGCTGTCCGGGGTGCCGTTGATGGCGGCGATCCGGTCCAGCCACACGGCGGTCGGGTTGTTGGACACCCGGCTGCCGCCGGCGACCGACTCGGCCTTGGCCTTCCACTCCGGGTTCACGTAACCCTTGGCGCCCACGTAGGGGTTGTCGGCCTTCGGGCCGTTGGTCGGCGGAGGCGTGGTGGGCGGTGGGGTCGTCGGCGGAGGCGTGGTGGGCGGCGGGGTCGTCGGCGGCGGTGTGGTGGGCGGTGGGGTCGTCGGCGTGGTGCCACCGTTGCAGGTCACCCCGTTCAGGGTGAACGAGGTCGGCTTCGGGTTGCTGCCGCTCCAGGCGCCGTTGAACCCGATACTGACGGTCGCGCCACTGGCGACCGACCCGTTGTAGGACTCGTTCTGCGCGGTGACGGTCCGCCCGGACTGCGACCAGCGGGCCGACCAGCCCTGCTGCACCCGCTGGTTGGCGTCGGGGAAGGTGAAGCCCAGCGTCCACCCGTTCAGGGCGTCGCCGATGTTCTTGATGTTCACGGTGGCGGTGAACCCGCCCGGCCAGTCGTTGGTCGTGTACGACACGTCGCACTGTGTCGCCGCGTGCGCGACGGTGACCGGGAGGGTCACCAGTCCGCCCGCGACCAGGGCGCCCGCGCCGGTCAACGCGAGGGCCCGGCGGGGGCCGGACAGCCTTCTCCACACATTCATGCCACTGATCTCCTTGGGCGAGTCCGGGCGCGGGTACGGCCCGGCGGAACGGCCCGATGGGCGTCCTGTGCGGACGACCGCCGGCGCCGACGGGAATGTCTTCCGGTTGCCCGACCCGGACGGGCGGTGGTGGTGGGTGGTGCCGACCGGCTCGCGGAGGCGCCGGTCGTCGGTGGGAGGTCGTCCGGTGTGACCGGTGCCCTCGACTTCCCTGCCCTGCGCGGTGTGGCTCCTGCAACCGCGTGCGCCGATTCTTGCATGGGAGCGCTTCCATGGCAATGCCTCGATGTCGTGCCGATAATGCCCGACCGGACCGCTCCGGCGCGCGACGGCGGCAAGGGTGCGGGGCGACACGAGCGGACGAGACATGCCGTGAAAGGGGGTGTAGCACCTCTAAGCCGCTTATCTCCAAGACAGGTCAAAACGCGAATCTTTCCCTTCATAAGTCGTGAAACGGTCTAACGTCGGTCGTAGCTCGGTTGTCGCCGAGCTCAGGACAACAGGGATGGAGTGACGCAGGTCATGGCAAACAAGATGCTCGGGAAGGTCGTTGCGGGCGCTGCCCTCGGTGGCGCTTCCCTGCTCGTGTTCACGCCGGGGATCGCGTTCGCGGACGGTCACCACCACGACGAAGAGGGCAAGGTCTACGCCAAGCCGCACGTGGTCAAGGCCGGCGACGAGGTCAAGCTCCTGGAAATCTGCGAGGAGCCGCAGGAGCACGCGTACGTCTGGTCGAAGGTCACCGGCAAGGTCAAGCTCAAGCCAGCCCACGACCGGGAGGAGCGCGGCGGCGACCGCGGCGACCGCGATCACGGCAAGGACGAGTGGAAGGGCCGCGACGACCACAAGGACAAGGACAAGGGCCGGGACGACAAGGGCCACGACGGCAAGGACAAGCCGAAGCCGCAGCCGACCGGCACCGCCACCACCAAGCCGGGCACGCCGCCCGCGCAGCCGCCGGCCGGTCAGCCGCCGGCGAACGGCCAGGGCGGGGGCGCCGACGCCGCCGGGGCCGAGGGGTCGCGCGACTACAACGGCTACGAGCACGGTCAGGACGCCGAGGGCCGCGACAAGGGCCACGACTACGACCGCGAGGGCGGCGAGGGTCGCGACTGGAACGGCCACGAGGAGTACGACCGCGGGGGCCGCGACGACAAGGGCCACGAGTACGACCGCGGGGGCCGCGACGACAAGGGCCACGAGTACGACCGCGAGGGCGGCGAGAGCCGCGACAGCAAGGGCCACGACGAGTACGGCTCGGACCGGGGCGGCGAGAGCCGCGACTGGAAGGGCCGCGAGGAGTACGGGTCGGACGAGGAGTCCGAGGGCTACGGCAAGGACAAGGACCGCTGGGAGCACAAGCGGGACTACGTCTACTACGGCGAGGCCACGGTCTCCGAGGACGCCGAGCCGGGCCGCTACAAGCTCAAGGGCTCGTGCGGCGAGGGCGAGCTGGTCGTGCTGCCGAACGGTGGGGTCGACGGTGGTGACGGCGGCGTCGGCGCCGGCACCGACCGGGGCCTGGCCGCCGGCGGGGCGAGCCTGATCGGCGCGGCCGCCCTGGGCGGCATCGTGCTGATGCGCCGGCGTCGGACCGATGAGTCCTTCGTCTGAGTTGGCGACGACACGGGCCGGCGGCCGTCACGGGAAACCGTGGCGCGCCGCCGGCGCGGCCGTCGTCGTCCTGCTCGCGATGGTGGGCGCCGGCCTGGTCGGTGCCTCCCTGAAGACCGCGCCCGCTCCCCGACCTCCGCAACCGCTCGCCCAGGCCGGACCGGACGTGACCGGACCGGCGGTCACCGACACGGACCCGGACACCGCCGCCGACCCCGCGCCGGCCCGGACCGGCCTCCCCCCGTCCGTCCCCACGAAGATCACCATCCCCAGGATCGGGGTGGACGCCTCGGTCATGTCACTCGGCACGAACCCGGACGGCACCGTCGAGGTTCCCCCGCTGGACCAGGCGCAGCTCGCCGGCTGGTACTCGAAGGGCGTCAGCCCGGGCGAGGTCGGCAACGCGGTGATCGTCGGCCACGTCGACTCCGCCAAGTTGGGCCCGGCGGTCTTCTTCTCACTCGGCGCGACGCAGCCGGGTGACGCCGTCACCGTCACCCGCGCCGACGGCCGGCAGGTCACCTTCACCATCGACGCGGTGAAGTCGTACCCGAAGGACGCCTTCCCCACCGAGCTGGTCTACGGCCCGAACGAGCGTCCCGGGCTGCGGGTCGTCACCTGCGGCGGGGTCTTCGACTCCGCCGCCGGCAGCTACCCGGACAACGTGGTCGTCTTCGCCACCCTGGCGGAGTGAGGCCGGAGCGCCCAAGGGACGACGCGGAGCGGCCCGGCCGGTCGGAGGATCCGACCGGCCGGGCCGCGTCACACGTGCGGTCAGGCGGCCGCGGAGGTCCGCACCAGGGTACGGATCTGCCGCAGCAGCACGGACAGGGCGGCGAGGTCCGCCCGCGACTCGTCGAACTCCCCCATCGCCCGGTGGGCGCGGTGGATCGAGGTGGCGTTCGACTGCTCCCACTGCTGCACCCGCTCGTGCGGCGGCAGGCTGTCCGGAGTGGAGTCGAGCACCTCGGCGGTGAGCGCGGCCAGCGCGGCGTACAGGTCGTAGCGCAGCGCCATCCGGGCCAGTGTCTGCCAGCGGTCCTCGCGCGGCAGCAGGGAGATCTTCGACAGCAGGGAGTCGACCCGGAACCGGTCGGAGAGCACGAAATAGACCGAGGCCACCTCGCTGACGTTCCGGCCGCTGCTGGTGGCGGTCTCCACCACGTCGAGCAGGCCGAAGCTGTACATCAGCCGGACCGCGTGCACGGCCAGCTCCCGCGGCAGGCCCTTGGCCGCCATCGACTCCATGTGCGCCGCGATGGCCTCCCGCTCGCTGCCGTAGAACAGCGTCTCCAGCCCCGGCAGGAGCTGGGCCACACCGTCCCGCAGCCGCCGGATCTCCGCCGGCACGTCGATCGGCGAACGACGGTTGGTCACCAGCCACCGCACGGCCCGGTCGAGCAGCCGACGGGTGTCCAGGTAGGCGTTGGTCTGGAGCTCGGGGGCGACCTTGTTGTCCAGGTCCTCCACCGCGTCCCACAACTCGTGCAGCCCGAACACCTCGCGGACCACCACGTACGCGCGGATCACGTCCGCGGCCGAGGCGGCCGTCTCCTCCACCACCCGGAAGACGAACGAGATGCCGCCCCGGTTGATGGCCTCGTTGACCAGGACCGTCGTCACGATCTCCCGGCGCAGGCGGTGCCGCGACATCCGGTCGGCGAACCGCTCCCGCATCGGGGTCGGGAAGTAGTTCACCAGGACGTCGTTGGTCCACTCCTCGTCGGCCAGCCCCTCGGCGAGGATGTCCCGCTCCAGGACGATCTTGACGTACGCGAGCAGCACCGCGAACTCCGGCGCGGTCAGTCCGGACTCGGTCCGGACCGCCAGTTCCTCGTCCGGCGGCAGCGCCTCCAGCGCCCGGTCCAGCGCGCCGGAGCGCTCCAGGTCGGTGATCATCCGCCGGTGCACCGGTAGCAGCGAGGCGGCCTGCGCCTGAGCGTTGTTGACCGCCCGTGCCTGGTCGTAGTTGTCCCGCAGCACCAGGTCGGCGACCTCGTCGGTCATCTGCGCGAGCAGCTCGTCCCGTTCGGGGACGGTCAGCTCACCGTCGGCGACCGCCGTGTTCAGCAGGATCTTGATGTTGACCTCGTGGTCGGAGCAGTCCACCCCGGCGGCGTTGTCGATGAAGTCGGTGTAGATCCGGCCGCCGGTCAGGGCGTACTCGATGCGGCCGAGCTGCGTGCAGCCCAGGTTGCCGCCCTCGCCGACCACCCGGCACCGCAGGTCCTTGCCGTTGACCCGGATCGCGTCGTTGGACTTGTCGCCCACCTCCGCGTTGGTCTGGCTGGACGCCTTCACGTAGGTGCCGATGCCGCCGTTCCAGAACAGGTCGACCGGCGCGGTCAGGATCGCCTTCATCAGCTCCTGCGGCGAGAGCTGGGTGACGTCGTCGTCGAGGCCGAGCACCGCGCGGACCTCCGGCGTGATCGGCACCGACTTGGCGGTACGCGGGTACACCCCGCCACCGGCCGAGATCAGCTCCGCGTTGTAGTCCTCCCAGGACGACCGGGGCAGGTCGAACAGCCGCTTCCGCTCCGCGTACGAGGTGGCGGCGTCCGGGTCCGGGTCGAGGAAGATGTGCCGGTGGTCGAACGCGGCCACCAGCCGGATGTGCTCCGACAGCAGCATGCCGTTGCCGAACACGTCACCGGACATGTCACCGACACCGGTCACCGTGAAGTCCTGGCTCTGGGTGTCGTGGCCCAGCTCCCGGAAGTGCCGCTTGACCGACTCCCAGGCCCCGCGGGCGGTGATGCCCATCTTCTTGTGGTCGTAGCCGGCCGAACCGCCCGAGGCGAACGCGTCACCGAGCCAGAAGTTGTGCGCGATGGAGATCTCGTTGGCGATGTCGGAGAAGGTCGCGGTGCCCTTGTCCGCCGCGACCACCATGTACGGGTCGTCGCCGTCGTGCCGGACCACGTCCTCCGGCGGCACGATCTCGCCGCTGACGATGTTGTCCGTGACGTCGAGCAGCGCCGAGACGAACTCCTTGTAACAGGCGACCGCCTCGTCCCGGTCGCCCGGCTTCTGCTTGAGCACGAAGCCGCCCTTGGCGCCGACCGGCACGATCACGGCGTTCTTCACCATCTGCGCCTTGACCAGGCCGAGCACCTCGGTGCGGAAGTCCTCCCGCCGGTCGGACCAGCGCAACCCGCCCCGGGCCACCGGCCCGAACCGCAGGTGCACGCCCTCGAACCGGGGCGAGTACACGAAGACCTCGAACTTCGGCCGGGGTGCCGGCAGGTCGGGGATCGCCTGCGGGTCCAGCTTGAACGCGACGTACGACTTGGGTCGCCCGTCGGCGCGCTTCTGGTAGAAGCTCGTCCGCAGGGTGGCCTGCATCAGCGTCAGGTACGACCGCAGGATCCGGTCCTGGTCCAGGCTCGCCACGTCGTCGAGCGCGGCCCGGATCTCGGTCACCAGGTCGGCGCTGCGCCGCTGCCGCTCCTCGGCGTCGATCTCGCCGGGCGCGAACCGCACCTCGAAGAGGTCCACCAGCAGCGCCGCGATCCGCGGGTACGCGATGAACGTCGCCTCCATGTACTCCTGGGAGAAGACCGTGCCGGCCTGCCGCAGGTACTTCGCGTACGCCCGCAGGACGACGACCTGCCGCCAGGTGAGGCCACCGCGGAGCACCAGTTCGTTGAAGCCGTCCACCTCGGCCTCGCTCCGCCACGCCGCCGCGAAGGCGTTCTCCACGTGCGGGCGCACCTCGGCCAGCTCCTGGTGCCCCTCGGGCAGGCGCAGGCCGAAGTCGTACAGGTAGATCCGGCCGTCGACGCGGTCCACCTCGTACGGGTGCTCGTCGACCACCCGGACGCCGAGCGAGTGCAGCACCGGCAGCACGGCGGAGAGCATCATCGGCTCCCCGTAGCGGTAGACCTTGAACCGCACGTCCATCGACTCGTCAATGTCGAGGGTCCGACCGGAGCGCGGCGCGAGCTGCTTGCGGAACAGGTGCATCTCCAGCTGACCGGCCTCCTCCAGCAGCTCGAGCTTGGCCAGGTCCTTCATCGCCTCGTACGGGGTGTGCCCGTCCTTGTACCCCTCCGGGAACGCGTCGGCGTACCGGCTGAACAGGTGCTTGGCCTGCTCGTCGCCGAGCTTGCGCTCCAGCACCAGCCGGTAGTCGTCGTCCCAGAGCCGGGTGGCGTCGGCCAGCTCCTCGGCGAGCAGGTCCGCGTCGATGTCGCCCGGCGGCCTGGTCGGGTCGGTCCGGACGATGAAGTGCACCCGGGCGAGCATCGACTCGGTGACCCGGGTGGTGTAGTCGACCCCGACCCCGTTCAGCTCACGGAGCAGGATGTCCTGCATACGGAGCCGGTTCTGGGTGGTGAACCGGTCCCGGGGCAGGTAGATGAGGCACGAGATGAACCGCCCGTACGCGTCCCGGCGCAGGAAGACCCGCAGCTGGCGGCGGCCGGCCATGCGCAGCACGCCGATCACCGCGTGGTAGAGGTCCTCGGTCTTGATCTGGAACAGCTCGTCGCGCGGGTACGTCTCCAGGATCTGGAGCAGGTCCTTGCCGGAATGGCTGCGCAGGCTCAGGCCGGAGCGGTCCAGCACCTCGGCGACCTTCCGCCGGACGACCGGCAGCTCCTGCACGCTGGTCCGGTACGCGGCGGTGGAGAACAGGCCCAGGAAGCGCCGCTCGCCGACCACCTCGCCGGCCTCGTTGAAGATCTTGAAGCCGATGTAGTCAAGGTACGCCGAGCGGTGCACCGTGGCCCGCGAGTTCGCCTTGGTGATGATCAGCAGGCGCTTCTCGGTGACCTTCTCGTGCGCCTCCGACGTCATCGTCGACAGGGCACGGGCGTCCGTGGAGTCCGAACGCAGGATGCCGAGCCCGGTCCCGAGCACCGCCTCCAGGGCCTTGCCGCCGCCCTCGCCGTCCTCGGCGGGCGCGTCGACCAGCTTGTACTCCCGGTAGCCGAGGAAGGTGAAGTGGTCGTGGGCGAGCCAGCGCAGCAGCTCGACCGAGTCGGTGATGTCCTTCTCCGGAACCGGCGGGCGGTTGTCGCTGGTCCGGGCGGTGGCCAGCTCGTCGGCGAGGGCGAGCGCGCGCTGGCGCATCTTCGGCCAGTCCTCGACCGCCTCCCGGACGTCGGTGAGCACCCGCTGGAGCTCCCGCCGCAGCCGGTCCCGCTCCGCCGGGTCCCGGACCGGGTCGATCTCGACCCGCATCCAGCTCTCGACCAGGTCACCGGCGATCGCGTCGTCCGGCTCCACGTCCGCGGCCACCTCGACCAGCCGACCCAGCGGCTCCCGCCGCACCACGACCAGCGGGTGCACCAAAAGGTGCACGTCGAGGTGGTGCGAGTTGAGCAGGGCGGTCACCGAGTCGACCAGGAAGGGCATGTCGTCGGTGACGATCTCGATGACCGTGTGGTGCTGGTCGGCATCAGGTTCGTGGATGCGCAGCTTCAGCTCGCCCGGTACCCGCTGCTGGGCAAGGTCCCGGTGTGCACGGGCCGCGTCGAGCATCTCCTCGGCGGTGAAGCCGATCAGCTCCTCGTCCGGCGCGAATCGCCAGAAGCGGCCGACCAGGGTCGCCACGTCGTGGTCGTCGCCGGCGAGCGCGACCGCCTGGGCCACCAGGCGCTCTGCGTTGGGTACCGGTTCGTCGAGTTCCGAATCCTCCACGTCGTCGGCCAGCGCCTCTGCTGGCAGACCCAGGTCGTAGATGGTGTCGATACTCGAACCGGTCATCCCGGTCACTCCTGTGTCGAGACGGTCGTAACCGTCTCCATCGGTTGCCGAATCGAAGCTGTCGTCCCGGCCGGTGTCAACCTGCCGGAGGTCGGGTCCCGGTTTGATAGCCGGACGCCGGTCCATCGGTGCCACTCCCCTCGACCCACCGCGTTGTGGGTCACTCTGCCGCCAGCCTAGGCCCTGCCGATGTGCCCCTTCGTCGGCGGACCACAGTGCGGACGTCCGGATCCGGACTCTGTCCTTTCACCCGTTGTGGGTACGAGGTTGGCCGGTCCAGGAGTACCCCGCATGGTGTTGTTCATCACCCCGGCTCGCCCTGCGTCTTGCCCCGTCGCCCCAGGTCGCACACGCGGGGCACCGCCTCGGGCGGCCGGGTACTACGGTGCAGGAAGTCCGATCTCGGAGGGACCGCTCCATGCATCTGTCGTACCCCGGCCGGCGCCGGCTCCACCCGGCGCTGGCGCTGCTCACCGCGACCGCTCTCGCCGCCGGCGCACTCACCGGTTGCTCGTCCGACGACGGACCGAAGGACACGGTCGACGCCTTCCTGACCGGCTGGCGCTCCGGCGACCTCCAGAAGGTCGGGTTCGTCGACCCGACCGGCGCGAAGGTGCCGGCGGCGGACGTCGCACGCGAGATCCGGGAGCTGTCCGGCGAGTTGGCCACCACCCCGCCCGCGCTGCGCCGGATGGGCGACCCGACGGTCACGAAGGGCACGGCCACCGCCACCGTCGCCGTGGAGTGGACGCTGCCGGGCGACACCCGGTGGGCGTACGAGCGGCCGGTGCGCCTCACCCGGGGCCGCGACGACCGGTGGCAGGTCATCTGGGAGCCAGCGGTGGTGCAGGAGCAGCTCACCCGGGGTGACCGACTCGGCCTGCGCCGGGACACCGGCAAGCGCGCGGCCGTGCTCGACGCCGCCGGTCAACCCGTCGTGGCGCCCCGGCCGGTGGTCCGGGTCGGGGTACAACCGAACGAGGTCACCGACGTCCGGCGGCTGAGCCGGCAACTGGACACCGCCTTCCGGGCGATCCGCCCGGCACTCGTCCCGGCGGTCGACCTGTCCGACCTGCCCAAGCGCGTCGCCGAGGCCGAGCCGGGCGCGTTCGTCGAGGTGGTGACCCTCCGGAGGGACGCGTACCTGCAGATCAAACCGCGCATCTACGACCTTGCCGGCACGAAGTTCCGCGACGACACCCTCGACCTGGCACCCACCCGTGAGTTCGCGCGTGCGGTGCTCGGCAGCGTCGACCCGGCCCAGGCCGACGACCTGGCGAAGTTCCCCGACCGGTACGTGGCCGGCGACCTGGTCGGCCACGGCGGTCTCCAGGGTCGCCACGACGAGCGGCTGCGGGGCGTACCGGGGCTGACCGTGATCGTCCAGCGCCCCGGCGAGGACGGAAAGCTGGTCCCCACCGGCGACGAGGTGTTCCGCCGGGAGCCCCAGCCGGGCCAGCCGGTGAAGACCACGCTCGACGTGGCCGTCCAGAACGCGGCCGACACGGCACTGCGTCCCGAGAAGCGGCGCTCCGCCCTGGTGGCCGTACGCGTCAGCGACGGTGCCGTGCTCGCCGCGGCGAACGGCCCCGGACCGGCCGGGGAGAACCTCGCCTTCACCGCCCAGGTGCCGCCCGGCTCGACGTTCAAGATGGTCAGCGCGCTCGGCCTGCTGGACAGGGGCACGGTCACTCCCGACGCGCCGGTGGACTGCCCGAAGCTCTTCCCGGTGGAGGGCCGGTCCTTCAAGAACTCCGACGACTTCGCGCTCGGCCGGGTGCCGTTCCGCACCGACTTCGCCAAGTCCTGCAACACCGCCTTCGCGGCACTGGCGCCCCAACTGGGCGCCGACGGGCTCGCCGTCACCGGCCGGGCGCTGGGCCTGGAAGGCCAGTGGGACGTCGGCCTGGACGCGTTCACCGGCAAGGTCTCCGCGAACGGCGGCGGCACCGAGCAGGCCGCCGCCGCGATCGGTCAGGGCACCACCGTGGTCAGCCCGGTGGCGATGGCGGGTGCCACCGCGGCGGTCGCCCGCGGGCGCTTCGTGCAGCCGAAGCTGGTGCTCGACCCGGCCCCCGCCAAGCCGGCCGCCGACGGGCCGGAGCTGAAGGCCGAGTCCGTCACCGCGCTGCGCGCGATGATGCGCGAGGTGGTCACCGCCGGCACGGCCACCGCCCTGGCCGACGTGCCCGGCGATCCGGTGCACGGCAAGACCGGCACGGCCGAGTACGACAACAACCCGAAGAACACCCACGCGTGGTTCGTCGGCTGGCAGGGCGACGTGGCGTTCGCCGTCTTCGTCGAGAAGGGCGGCGCCAGCACCGACACCGCGGTACCGATCGTCGAGCGCTTCCTGCGCGCCCTGCCCCGCTGACCCGGCGCCGGCCCGCACGGCCCCGCGTGCGTGAGGCCGCACCGCCCGGGCCGGCGGGGCGGCCGGTCGACCAGCAAGATCACGCAACAACATGGATGTAGTGGTCATGTCGCGCCTGGGAAGCCACCACATCCCGGATCGAGCGCGATCTTGCGGCAGCGGCGCAGCAGCGGCAGAGCAGCAGCGACGACAGCGGCGGCCGGACGGGCAGGCCGACGGACGGAGTCAGGCGATGCCGGCGGCGGAGTGGGAGCTGTCGTCCTCCGGCCCGACCATTTCCGCGTCCGGGCCGGGCGACGGGGACCGGCGCAGCAGCCCGGGGCCGGCCGCGGCGGGCGGCCCGACCGGTTCCAGGGCGACCGGGGCGTCGTCGGGCACCTCGCGCGGGGTCTCGACGGCGGAGGAGCGGCCCTCACTCCGGCGACCGTCGGCGTCCAGGGCGGCCGGCCGGACGTCGCCCCGGCGTGGGGCGGGCGGCGGGCCGGGCAGCAGCCGGGGCGGCACCGCCTCGGGGGCGGAGACCGGCCGCAGACCGGCCACCACCGTGTTGACGATCTCGGCCGCGTACGACCCGTCCGCGTCGTAGTCGGGGTCGAACACGGTCAGCTCGACGCCGAGGCAGTGCGGGGTGTCGACCAGGCCGGCGAGCAGGATCTCCAACTCGGCGAACGCGATCCCACCGGGGTCGGGCGCGTCGACGGCCGGCATGACCGCCGGGTCCAGCACGTCCACGTCGACGTGCACCCAGTAGCCCGCGCAGTCGGCCAGCTGCTCGTGGGCCCACTGCGCGGTCCGCGCCGCACCCTCGGCGCGCAGCGCCGGCACCGGCCGGGTGGTGATGCCGGCGGCCTGGAGGTCCAGGCGGTACTCGTCCTGCGCCCGGATGCCGAGCACCACCACGTCGATGTCCCGGAAGTACGGTCGGCGTCCCTCGATGGCCGCCAGGTCGGCCTGTCCCCGCCCGGTGACCAGGGCGAGGTCTTCTCCCGCGGCCGCGCCCACGTACGAGGCGTTGCCCGGGTGCCGGAAGTCGGAGTGGCCGTCGACGAAGACGAGCCCGATCCGGCCGCCGACCGCCTCGCCGAGCCGGTGCATGGCCAGGGCGGAACCCAGCAGGATCGAGCAGTCTCCGCCGAGCACCAGGGGGAACTCCCCCCGGTCGATGATCGCGCCGATCCGCTCGGCGAGCGCCACCGAGTAGCCCGCGATCTCCGGGGCGTGGCAGACCCCGTCCCCGGGCCGCCAGTCCCCCGGGTCGTACCGGGGCGGGGTGAGGCAGCCGGCGTCCCGGGCCCGCAGCCGGGCGAGCAGGTCGTGGTCGCGCAGCGCGCCGGGTGCCTTGACGCAGCCGGGTACCGACGTGACGGTGGGTGGCCGCAGGCCGAGGTTGCTGGGCGCGTCGAGGACGGCGATCCGGCGCATCATGGGCTCCCGTCCTCGAAGGTCGAGCGGGCCGGCCGGAACGCCGGCCCGCGCTGGCGTGTCAGATGCTCAGAACAGGGCGCTGGCCAGGGCCCGCCGCGCCGAGGCCACGGCCGGGTCGTCCGGGCCGGCGACGGTGAAGAGGCCGACCAGGTGCTGGCGTACCGTCTCCCGGTCGTCACCGAAGGTGCGGCGGACCAGGCCGACCAGACGCTGGTAGGCCTGCTCGGCCATCCCGCTGAGCACCTCGATGTCGGCGGCCAGGAGCTGCGCCTCGACGTCGTCGGGGGCGGCCTCCGCGGCGGCGAGCGCGGCCCGGGGGTCGGCTCCGGCGACCCGACGGGCCAGCCCGACCTGGGCGAGGCCCGCCTCCGCCGCGGCGTCCCCGGGGGTCTCGGCCAGGATCTTCCGGTACGCGCGCTCGGCCTCGTCCAGGTCGCCGCTCATCAGGGCGTCGTCGGCCTCGTCGAGGCGCGGGTCGACCGCCTCGGCGACGGACACACCGCCGGCCTTGAGCACCGCGGAGATCCACTGCCGCAGCTGGGCCTCGGGGACGACCCCGGAGAAGGCGTCGATCGGCTGGCCGCCGACGACGGCGTAGACCATCGGGATGCCCTGCACCCGGAACATCTGGGCGATCCGCGGTTGCTGCTGAACGTCGACCCGGGCCAGGACCCAGGCACCGTCCCCCTCGACCGCCAACTGCTCCAGCAACGGCGCGAACTGGTCGCTCTCCGGATAGCCCGCGGCACCGAAGAAGACCAGGACGGGCTTTTCCAGAGACCGTTCGAGCACCTCGGACTGGAGGGTCGCCTCGGTCACGTCGATGGCGGTGACGCCGCCGCCGGCAGCACCCGGGAAACCGGCCGACGAGTCGGCGGACGGGCCCGGCTGCGCGGGGGTGGCGGGGCGGGAGGGGGCCGGTGCGGGGGTGCGCAGCGCGCTGAGGTCGACCGCGCCGCGGGTGAAGATCGACGAGGTGATCCGTGGGTCGCTCATGGTTATCTAGTCTCGCACGCGCCGCGCGGATCTCCGATCAACCGCGACGGCGACAGTTGCGGTTCTCACCCCTGCTCACCCACCCTGCCCGCGCCCCACCCCACCACTCCCGCGATCATGCACTTCGGGTCGCCGACACGCACGGAATGCGGCATTCGCCGGGGCAGAAAATGCAAGATCGCGGGGGCGGGGTGGGTGAGGGCCCGGGGGGGGTTAGAAGCGGGCGGGCTCGCGGTAGATGCCCCATTCGGTGCGGAGGGCGTCGCAGATCTCGCCGAGGGTGGCCTCGGCGCGGACCGCGTCCAGCATCGCCGGGATCATGTTGCCGTCGGTGCGGCTCACCTCGACCATCCGCGCGACGGCGGCCTGGACCGCCGCCTCGTCGCGGGCGGTCTTGCGCTCGGCGAGCACCCGGCGCTGCTCCAGCTCGACCTCGTGCGAGATGCGCAGGATCTCGAGGTCCTTGGCGACCGTGCCGGTGTGGCAGTTGACACCGACGATCTTCTTGTCGCCCTTCTCCAGCGCCTGCTGGTAGACGAAGGCCGACTCGGCGATGTGGCCGGTGAACCAACCGTCCTCGATGCCGCGCAGGATGCCGGAGGTCATCGGGCCGATCTGGTGCGGGCCCTCGCCGCCGAGCTGGCGGATCCGGGCGAAGATCTCCTCCGCCTCGGCCTCGATCTTGTCGGTCAGCGCCTCGACGTACCAGGAGCCGCCCAGCGGGTCGGCCACGTTGACCACGCCGGTCTCCTCCATCAGCACCTGCTGCGTACGCAGGGCGATCTCGGCGGACTCGTCGGTGGGCAGGGCCAGAGTCTCGTCCAGGGCGTTGGTGTGCAGCGAGTTCGTCCCGCCGAGCACCGCCGCGAGGGCCTCCACCGCCGTCCGCACCACGTTGTTGACCGGCTGCTGGGCGGTCAGCGAGACACCGGCGGTCTGCGTGTGGAACCGCAGCCAGAGGGCCTTCTCGCTGGTGGCGCCGTAGACGTCGCGCAGCCAGCGGGCCCAGATCCGGCGGGCCGCGCGGAACTTCGCGATCTCCTCGAAGAAGTCGACGTGCGAGTCGAAGAAGAAGCTCAGGCCCGGGGCGAACACGTTGACGTCCAGCCCGCGCGAGAGCCCCAGCTCGACGTACCCGAAGCCGTCGGCCAGGGTGTACGCCAACTCCTGCGCGGCGGTCGAGCCGGCCTCCCGGATGTGGTAGCCGGAGACGGAGAGCGGCTTGTAGCGCGGGATCTCCCGGGCGCAGTACTCCATCAGGTCGCCGATGAGGCGCAGGTGCGGCTCCGGGTCGAAGAGCCACTCCTTCTGCGCGATGTACTCCTTGAAGATGTCGGTCTGCAGCGTGCCGTCCAGCTTGGACAGATCGGCGCCCTGCCGTTCGGCGGCGACCAGGTACATGCAGAAGACCGGCACGGCCGGGCCGGAGATGGTCATCGAGGTGGTGACGCCGGCCAGGTCGATGCCGTCGAAGAGCGCCTCCATGTCGGTGGCGGTGTCGATGGCGACGCCGCAGTGGCCGACCTCGCCGAGCGCCTGCGGGTCGTCGGAGTCGCGGCCCATCAGGGTCGGCATGTCGAACGCGACCGAGAGTCCGCCACCACCAGCGCCGAGGATCATCTTGTAGCGCTCGTTGGTCTGCCGGGCGTTGCCGAAGCCGGCGAACTGCCGGATCGTCCAGGTCCGCCCGCGGTACCCGGTCGGGTGCAGGCCCCGGGTGTACGGGTACTCGCCCGGCCACCCGATTCGCTCGAAGCCCGGGTAGGCCGTCCCCTCGGGCGGGCCGTAGACCGGGTCGACGCTCATCCCGGACAGGGTGGTGAAGTCGGCGTCCCGCTTGCGTGCGGCGTCGTAGCGGGCCTGCCAGCGCGCCCGTCCGGCGGCGATCTCGTCGGCGTTCATCCGCGGGGCTCCTCCTCGAGTCCTCGACTGCACCCCGAGTGTAGAGCCCTGACCTGAACGATCGCTAAGGATGTTCGTACCGGTCGGTAACGTCACCGACCGGTACGCGCCTCGATCGGCTACTGGGACGAACCCGGGCCCTGCAGTCGCCGGAACTCCTCCACCGGCAGGCCGCCCCGTCCCCAGTTCTCGGTGTCGACCTCGTCGATCACCACGAAGGTGGAGGACAGCGGCTTGTTCAGGACATCGAGCAGCAGTTGGCTCACCCCCTTGATGAGGGCCGCCTTCTCCTCGGCGGTCGCCGCGGAGGCACCGGGCGTGCTGCCCTCGCGGGTGATCTGGATGGTGACGATCGGCATCGTCGTGCTCCTTCTACGGCTTGCGGAGGGGTCAGTGACCGGCGTTCTGGCCGCCGTCGACGTGCAGGATCTCGCCGGTGACGAAGGGCGCGGACTCGAGGTAGACGACGGCGTCGACGATGTCGCTGGTCTCACCCATCCGACCGACCGGGTGCAGGCCGGCGAGGGTCTCGTGGGCCTCGACCGGGTGCATCGGGGTCTTGATGACGCCCGGCGCGACGACGTTGACCCGCACGCCCCGGCTCGCGTACTCGATGGCCAGGGACTTGGTTGCGGAGTTGAGGCCGCCCTTGGTCAGCGACGCGAGCACGGACGGGACCTTGGAGTTGGGCTGGTCCACGAGGGCGGTCGTGATGGTGACGATGTGTCCTGCGCCGGTGGCCAGCAGGTGCGGCAGGGCGCGCCGGGTGAGCTGGAAGAAGCCGCTGAGGTTGACCCCGGTAGCCAGGGCGTAGTCCTCGTCGGTGTAGTCGGTGAACGGCTTGGCGAGGAAGACGCCCGCGTTGTTGACCACCGTGTCGATGCGGCCGAAGCGCTCAAGGGCAGCGCCGACCACCCGCTCCGCGGTGTCGGCGTCGGCGATGTCGCCCTGGACGGTGACGATCTCCGGATCGTTGGCGGCGCCGATCGAGCGCGAGGTCGCCACGACCCCGTACCCGAGCTTGCGGTACGCGTCCACGAGGCCGGCGCCGATGCCCTGAGAGGCACCGGTGATCACTGCGACCTTCTGTCCCTGACTGCTCATGATTCCTCTTCCTGACTGGCCGGAGCTCTTGTTGGCGCCGACCCGGGATGGCCAGTAGACGACTGGTCGACAAAAAGCTAGCCGACCGGTCATGTATCTTCAAAGCCATGGGACGGACGAGTGACGCGCGGAACAAGATCCTCGGCGCGGCCGCGATGCTGCTGGAGCAGCGCGGCTATTCCGCGCTGGGCGTGGCGGAGATCTGCACCACGGCGGGCGTGCCGAAGGGCAGCTTCTACTACTTCTTCGACTCCAAGCAGGCTCTCGCGCTCACCGTGATCGACGACCACTGGGCGAGCCAGCGGCGGAGGTGGGTCGAGCTGCTCAGCAGCGACCGCGACCCGCTGCGGCGCCTGCGGGACCTGTTCGAGGCCACCGAGGAGGTGCAGCGTGCCGGGCAGCGCAAGGGCGGGCTGGTCGTCGGCTGCCTGTTCGGCAACCTCGCGCTGGAGCTGAGCAACCAGGCCGAGGAGATCCGTGGCCGGCTACAGGAGATCTTCGAGGCCCAGATCGACCTCATCGAGCGGGTGGTGGTCGAGGCGAAGGACCAGGGCCAGGCCGGCCCGGCGGTCGACGCCCACGAAGCCGCGCGGTCGATGGTCGCCCAGATCGAGGGGCGCGCGCTGCTGGCCAAGTTGCTCAACGACCCGGCCCAGCTCGAGACGCTGTGGCGCAACAGCCTGGACCTGCTCCAGGTGCCGCCGCAGATCCGGGCCTCGCTGGGCTGAGCGGCGCCCGTTCGCGCGGACCGGCCGGTGGACCCGGGCGGCCCGGACCGGCCGCCGCGGGCAGCCTCAGACCGACGGCAGCGGCGGATCGCCCAGCGCCACGTCGTCCACCCGGATGTTGATCTCGGCGACCCGCAGCCCGTACGACTCGACCGCCGCCGTCACCGCGGCCCGCACCCCGTCGGTCACCTGCGGCACCGGGTGACCGGCCTCGATCACCAGCACCAGGTCGACCACCGCCGCACCGTTGGTGACGTTCGCCGAGCAGCCGCGCCGGGCGTCGCCGACCTGGTCCAGGCCGACCCGGTCCAGCACGGCGTTGAAGAACCGGGCGACGTCACCGCCCAGCTCGGCGACTCCGGGCACCGACCTTGCGGCGGCCACCGCGATCTTCTCGACCACCTCGTCGGAGACCTGGGTGGTCCCGCCCGCCACCGCGTCCGGTGTCACCGACAGCTCCCGCGTCACCTCGTCGCCCATGTCTCCCCACACCGTCGTCGCGCCCCACGGGTCCGTGGGCGAGGCGAGCGTACTAGCCGGAGAGGGTCCGCAGTGGACGGGTCGGTGCGGTCAGGACGCGATCTGGGACAGCAGCTCGTCGGCGGCGGCGTACGGGTCGAGGGAGCCCTCGGCCACCTTCGCGGCGAGCGCCGGCAGCTCCGTACCGTCGCGGAGCGAACCGATCCGGGCGCGGAGCGCGCCCAGCGCGATCGCCTCGACCTCCGCGGCGGCCCGCGCCTCCTGCCGGCGGCGCAGCTCGCCGTGCTCGACCAGCCAGCCGCGGTGCTTGTCGATGGCGGCGGCGATGTCGTCGATGCCCTCGCCCCGCGCGGCGATCGCGCGCACGACCTGCGGCCGCCACTGCCCGGGGCCGCGCTCACCCAGGGCGATCATGCCCTGGATGTCGCGCACGGTGGCGTCGGCGCCGTCCCGGTCGGCCTTGTTGACCACGAAGACGTCGGCGATCTCCAGGATGCCGGCCTTCACCGCCTGGATCGCGTCGCCCATCCCGGGCGCGAGCAGCACCAGCGTGGTGTCGGCCAGCGAGGCCACCTCGACCTCGGCCTGCCCCACACCGACGGTCTCCACCAGCACCACGTCGCAGCCGGCGCCCTCCAGCACCCGGACCGCCTGGGGCGTCGCGGCGGAGAGCCCGCCGAGGTGGCCCCGACTGGACATCGAGCGGATGTAGACGCCGGGATCCGTCGCGTGGTCCTGCATCCGCACCCGGTCGCCGAGGATCGCCCCACCGGTGAACGGGCTGGACGGGTCGATCGCCAGCACGCCCACCCGGTGCCCGCGCGCCCGTAGCGCCCGGACCAGCTCGTTGGTGGTGGTCGACTTGCCCACGCCGGGCGAGCCGGTCAGACCGACCACCTGGGCCTGACCGGCGTACGGCGCGAGCGCCGCGGCGATCCGCGGCAGCGTCTCGTCGCCGGACTCCACCAGGGTGATCAGCCGGGCCACCGCGCGGGGGTCACCCGCGCGGGCCCGCTCGACCAGCAGGGGTACGTCCCGGCTGCGGCGCACCGGAATGGTGGCAGCCGCAGCCGGCACGCTCTCGACTGCGTCGCTCACGGTCAGCTCTCGCCGCCCGCCGGCACGTGGATGATCAGCGCGTCGCCCTGGCCACCGCCGCCGCAGAGGGCCGCCGCGCCGGTGCCGCCGCCGCGCCGCTTCAGCTCCAGCGCCAGGGTCAGCACCAGTCGCGCGCCGGACATGCCGATGGGGTGGCCCAGCGCGATCGCGCCGCCGTTGACGTTCACCTTGTCGAGGCTGACGCCGAGGTCACGGGTGGACTGGATGCCGACCTGGGCGAACGCCTCGTTGATCTCGATCAGGTCGAGGTCGGAGACGCTCAGCCCGCCCTTCTTCAGCGCGTGCTGGATGGCGTTGGACGGCTGCGAGTGCAGCGAGTTGTCCGGGCCGGCGACGTTGCCGTGCGCGCCGATCTCCGCCAGCCAGGTCAGCCCCAGCTCCCGGGCCTTCGCCTTGCTCATGACCACCACGGCGGCGGCGCCGTCGGAGATCGGCGAGGAGCTGCCGGCGGTGATCGTGCCGTCCTTGGCGAACGCCGGACGCAGCTTTCCGAGCGACTCGGCGGTGGTGTCCGGCCGGATGCCCTCGTCCTCGCTGATCACCAGCGGGTCACCCTTGCGCTGCGGGATGATCACCGGGGTGATCTCGTCGGCGAAGTGGCCGTTCTTCTGGGCGGCGGCGGCGCGCTGGTGGCTGGCCGCGGCGAAGGCGTCCTGCTCCTCGCGGCTGATGCCCTTGGTGGTGCCGTGGCGCTCGGTCGACTCGCCCATCGAGCAGCAGTCCCAGGCGTCGGAGAGGCCGTCCAGCGCCATGTGGTCCTTGACCACGACGTCGCCGTACTTGTAGCCGGAGCGCTGGCCCATCAGCAGGTGCGGGGCGTTGGTCATCGACTCCATGCCGCCGGCGACGACGATGTCGAACTCGCCGGCGCGGATGAGCTGGTCCGCCAGGGCGATCGCGTCCAGCCCGGAGAGGCAGACCTTGTTGATGGTCAGCGCCGGCACGGACATCGGGACGCCCGCCTCGACGGCCGCCTGGCGGGCCGGGATCTGCCCCGCGCCGGCCTGGAGAACCTGACCCATGATCACGTACTGCACCTGGTCGGGGGCGATCCCGGCGCGCTCCAGCGCCGCCTTGATCGCCACGCCACCGAGCTTGGTCGCGGGGAGGTCCTTGAGGTTGCCCAGCAGCCGCCCCATCGGGGTCCGCGCGCCGCTGACGATCACCGAAGCCATGCCTGCCTCCGAGGGGGGGTGCGACCTGTACGCCTTAACGATTGTTCGGTCAGACTAGCGCCATGGCTGAGAACTCCCCCGTCGAGCCCGCTGCGGACTACGTCACAGACATCGGGCTGCGGCGCATCGACCACGTCGGGGTCGCCGTCGCCGACCTCGACGCCGCGATCGACTTCTACCAGCGGACGTTCGGCATGCGCTGCGTCCACGAGGAGACCAACACCGAGCAGGGCGTACGCGAGGCGATGCTGGCCGTCGGCCCGACCACCGAGGGCGGCTGCGTCCAGTTGCTGGCCCCGCTCACGCCCGAGTCGACGATCGCCAAGTTCCTGGACCGCAACGGCCCGGGCGTGCAGCAGGTGGCGTACACCGTGGTCGACATCGACGCGGCCTGCGCGGCGCTGCGCGAGCGCGGCGTCCGGCTGCTCTACGAGACCCCGAAGCGCGGCACGGCGAACTCCCGGATCAACTTCGTACACCCGAAGGACGCCGGCGGCGTCCTCGTCGAACTGGTCGAGCCGGCCGCCGACCACTAGGTGCGGGGAAGGGCCCCCGGCTTCACCGCCTCCGGTGGAGCAGGGGCCCTTCGCAACCGGCCGTCGAGCACGCCCCTGCGCGGTACGCCGTCCAGCCGGTCAGCTTCACGCATCGGTCGATGCAGTTTTTCACAGAGGGCTTCCGGCCCTAGCTACCGTTCAGTAACGTCCGGCCCCACAGCAGCGCGGCCGGTGCCCGATGTGTCGGACGCCGACATGGTGAGCGGCCGCACCGGCGCCGACGATGGCAGGAGCCATGCCCGCGACGCGCGGGTGCGGACGAACGGGAGGTCGACGTGCAGGACATCCTTGAAGCGATCATGGCGGCGGAGGGCTCCGACCGGCCGGAGCGGGAACTGGCCGGTCTCGCCTCGCTTCCGGTACCGGAGTCCTACCGCGGCGTGGTGGTGCGCGCGGAGGAGACGCGCATGTTCGACGGCATGGCCACCCGTGACAAGGACCCCCGCAAGGCGCTGCACGTGCAGGAGGTGCCGACCCCCGAGCTCGCTCCCGGTGAGGCCCTCGTCGCGGTGATGGCCAGCGCCGTCAACTACAACACCGTCTGGACCAGCATCTTCGAGCCGGTGTCCACCTTCAAGTTCCTCCAGCGCTACGGCCGGCTCTCCGAGCTGACCCGCCGGCACGATCTGCCGTACCACGTGGTCGGCTCGGACGCGGCCGGCGTCGTGCTGCGGACCGGCCCGGGGGTGACGAAGTGGAAGGCCGGCGACGAGGTGGTCGCGCACTGCCTGTCGGTGGAACTGGAGGACGCCGCCGGGCACGACGACACGATGCTCGACCCGCAGCAGCGGATCTGGGGCTTCGAGACCAACTTCGGCGGGCTCGCCGAGCTGTGCGTGGTCAAGGCCAACCAGCTGATGCCGAAGCCGGCCCACCTGAGCTGGGAGGAGGCGGCGAGCCCCGGCCTGGTGAACTCCACCGCGTACCGGCAGCTCGTCTCGCACCACGGGGCCAACATGAAGCAGGGCGACGTGGTCCTCATCTGGGGCGCCTCCGGCGGCCTGGGCGGCTACGCCACCCAGATGGCCCTGAACGGCGGCGCGATCCCGGTCTGCGTGGTCTCCTCGCCGGAGAAGGCCGAGCTGTGCCGGAAGATGGGCGCCGAGCTGGTCATCGACCGCACCGCCGAGGGCTTCCGGTTCTGGAAGGACGAGCAGACCCAGGACCAGGACGAGTGGCGGCGCTTCGGCGAGCGGATCCGGCAGCTGACCGGCGGCGAGGACCCGGACATCGTCTTCGAGCACCCGGGCCGGGAGACCTTCGGCGCCAGCGTCTACGTCGCCAAGAAGGGCGGCACCATCGTCACCTGCGCCTCCACCAGCGGCTACCTGCACCAGTACGACAACCGCTACCTCTGGATGCACCTCAAGCGGATCATCGGCAGCCACTTCGCCAACTACCGTGAGGCGTGGGAGGCCAACCGCCTGGTGGCGCTCGGCAAGATCCACCCGACGGTGTCGAAGACGTACGCGCTGGAGCAGACCGGCCAGGCCGCGTACGAGGTGCACCGCAACGCCCACCAGGGCAAGGTCGGCGTCCGCTGCCTCGCCCCGACCGACGGGCTCGGGGTACGCGACGCGGAGCTGCGCGCACGGCACGAGACGGCGATCAACCGGTTCCGGGGACACTGACCCGACGGCTGATGCGTCGATGTCCATTGCGGTGAACGGCGATTGCCTTTCCACTCGGGGTGCGCGACGCGCATTCCAGTGATAACGGCCAGGGCGGAACAAAGGGTCGCGGGTACTCCCCGCGGCCCTTTTCCGTGTCACGCTGCGTGGCCTCCCCGGCGTCCGGGACCTGCCAAGATCGCCGTTTGGTCCGGTGCACGGGACGGCGCCCAGTTGACCATGTAAAGAGGACGGGAAAGCTCCGGGACGCTCTTGCGGAGCACCCTGGGGCGTCTGCCAGTATGTTCCAATGCCCCAGCAGCAGTCCTCCCCTCTTGCGTTCTTCGATAACGCGAACTCGCAGCCCGATTTCACCGTTGGCCTGCGCGGATACAACGTCGGTCAGGTCGATGACTTCATCGGTCGCCTCAACGGCGCGCTCGCCCAGGCGACCAAGGACCGCGCCGACGCCGAGCAGCGGATGAACGACGCCCAGCGCCGGCTCCGGCAGGCCGAGCAGCGGATGAGTGCCCTGGAGCAGAAGCTCACGGACACCAACAAGCAGCTCGAGGAGAACAGCCGGCCCACCCTCTCGGGCCTCGGCACCCGCGTCGAGCAGATCCTCCGGCTCGCCGAGGAGCAGGCCAACGACCACCGCAACGAGGCCAAGCGCGAGTCGGAGGGCATCCTGTCCGCCGCGCGCCTGGAGGCGCGGGAGATCACCGACAAGGCGCGAGCCGAGGCGGCGGCCATGAAGGCCACCGCCGAGCGGGAGGCGGGCAGCCTCCGCACCGCCGCCGAGCGGGAGGCGGCCGAGGTCCGGGTCCAGGCCCGGCGCGAGGCCGACACCCTGCGCGCGGACGCGGACCGGGAGACCAAGCAGCTGCGTACGGTCACCGCGCACGAGGTGGCCGAGCTGAAGTCCACTGTCGAGCGGGAAGTCGCCACCCTGCGCGCCACCGCCGAGCGTGAGATCACCCAGCAGCGGGCGAAGGCCGCCCGCGAGGCCGAGGAGAAGCGCGCCGAGGCCACCAAGCTGCTCACCGACGCGCGGGACAAGCGCGACAAGGACCTCCAGGCCCTGGAGCTGCAGCTCGCCGAGCGTCGCGAGAAGGCCGAGCGCGAGGAGTCGGAGCGGCACGCCGCGCAGGTCGCCCAGACCCAGAAGCTGGTCGGCGAGGCCGAGCAGCGGGCCCGGGCCGCGCAGGAGCGGGCCAAGGAGATCGAGCAGCGCGCCGAGGCCCGCCGGGTCGAGTCCGAGCGCACCGCCAACGAGACGGTGGACAAGGCCAAGGCCCTGTCGGAGAAGACCCTCAACGAGGCGAAGGCGGAGGCGAAGCGCCTGCTCACAGAGGCGCGCACCGAGGCCGAGCTGACCACCCAGGCGGCCCGCCGCGAGGTCGAGGACCTCACCCGCCAGAAGGACGCCGTCACCTCCCAGCTCGGCCAGATGCTGTCCGGCCTGGCCGGCATCGTGCCGGGTGTGCCGGCAGCCCCCGCCGCGGCCAAGACCGAGGTCAAGAAGGACGACGCCGACGCGCGGGCGACCGCGGAGACCGCCAGCTGACCGGCTCGGCCGGGGCATGAACGCCACGGCGCGGGGTGACACCGGGTAACCGGTGCACCCCGCGCCGTACTCGTTTCCCGGCAGGTGAAATGCCCGCGGTACGCAACAGTGAAGTAGGTCCCATCCGGGCCGTCCGTATCGCCCCAGGAGGGCCGGATGCGTGTGAGGATGGGGGCATGTCGCACGGCGAGGAACTGTTCGCTCTCGGCGGGGACGTGACCACGGAGCCCAGCTTCGAGTCCGCTCTGAAGGGGTACGCGAAACGACAGGTCGACCGGTACGTCGCTCGCGCGGAGCACGAGATCGCCACCCTGGCCGCCGAACGGGAACAGGCCTACACGCAGATCCACAAGCTGGCCGGTCAGGTCGAGGTGCTCCAGCGCGACCTGGCCCAGGTGCGCAAACAGGTCGGCGTCGTCGACCGCGCGTCGTTCCGCCACCTCGGGCCCCGGGTGGAACAGATCCTGGCGATGGCCGAGGAGCAGGCCGAGGACATTCTCGCCTCCGCCAACGAGGAGATCGCGGCCCGCCGGGCCGCCGCCGAGCACATCATCGAGGAGGCGCGGGAGCAGGCCGCGAGGGCCCTCAAGGACTTCGAGATCGCGCTGGCCGCCCGCCGTACCGAGGAGGAGCGGCACACCACGGCGCGCAAGGCCGAGGCGGACGCCGCCGTGAGGGCCGCCAAGGAGGAGTCCGAACGGCTTCGCCGGGCCGCCCAGGAGGCGCTGGCCAAGGCCCAGCAGGAGGCCACCCAGCTACGGGACACCGCGAAGGAGATCCACAACCGGGCCCAGCAGGAGGCGACCCGGCTCCGCGAGGCGGCCAAGGAGGCGCACGCCAAGGCGCAGCAGGAGGCGACGCAGCTCCGCGAGGCCGCCAAGGAGGTCCACGCGAAGGCCCAGCAGGACGCCAAGGTCCTCGTGGACCAGGCCACCGAGGCCGGCCGGGCCACCCATGCCAAGGCGCAGCGTGAGGCCAAGCAGATCATCGACGACGCCACCGAGGCCGGCCGGTCGACCCGCAACAAGGCGCGCCAGGAGGCCGAGCTGGTCACCACGAAGGCCACCGAGGCCGCCAAGCGCAACCGCGCGGAGACCGAGGCGTACGTCCAGCGGATGCGCAGCGAGACCGAGGCGTACGTGCAGCACGCCCGCGCCCAGACGCAGCAGGAGCTGGGCGCCTGGCGTGCGGGCGTGGAGAAGGAGGTCAACAGCCGGCGCGAGGCCGCCGACCGTGACCTGGCCCAGCGCCGCAAGACCGCCGAGCAGGAGTTCGCCGCGCGCCGCGACGACCTCGAAAAGCAGTACAAGTCGCGGTTCGTCGAGCTGGAGCAGCAGCACAAGGCCCGGCAGCAGGAGCTGGAGTCGGGCTTCGAGACCCGCCGCGCCGAGCTGGAGTCCGAGTTCGAGACCCGCCGCGAGACGCTGGAATCCGAGTACGCCGCCCGGAAGAACGAGATCGAGCAGGGCGCCGACGCGATCCGCCAGGCCGCGGAGCAGGACGCGCTGACCATGCGCCGTCGCGTCGAGGAGGAGGCTGCCGCTCTGCTGTCCGGGGCCGAGACCGAGGCCGCCGAGAAGCGCCGCAAGGCGGACGAGCACGTCGCCACCTCACGCCGGCAGTTCGAGGAGTACGCGGCCACCACGCAGCAGCACCTCGCGACCACCCAGCAGCACCTCGCCGCGACGCAGCAGGAGGCGGCCTCCGGCCGGCAGCAGCTCGCCCAGGTGATGCTCGAGATCGCCCAGGCCCAGCAGGAGCTCGCCGACCTGCGTCAGGAGACCTGGAAGTCGCGCCAGGAGTCCGACGAGCTCCAGCGGCAGGTGGCGGAGGTGCGGCTGG
>NZ_JBFAMU010000015.1:0-27827 GCF_040656655.1 Micromonospora sp. NPDC049799 | reverse complement strand
GACGACGATGACGACGACGCCGGGGACACCGGCCTGGCCACCGGTCTCGGGACCGCCGGTCTCGCCGCCGGGCTCGGCGGGCTGCTGCTGGGCGGGCTCGCGTTCGCGCGTACGCGCCGGGAGTCCACGCCGAGGCCGTGACCCCGCGCCTGATGCGCCGGTCCGTTGGGATCCTTCCCGCCGGGCCGGTCGCCTTTCTCCCCGTTGCCGCCTGATATGCGCTGATCCGCGGCTTCGCCTCGGTATGGTCGGCCGGGTATCCGCTACGGAGGGGGACAAGGCGAATGCGGTTCGTGCGGGCGCTGGTCGGAACGCTGCTGTTGGTGGTTGGGATCTCGGCACTGATCGCCGGTGGGGCGCTCTGGCAACTCACCCGGCACGCCGACCCGGGAGGCACCTTCGCCGCCCGCTTCGAGACGGTCCACACACCGGGGCACGCGATCGTCGTCACGGACGTGGACGCGCTGCTGCGTACCGAGGCGCCCTTCGCCCGTGCCGGGTCGTCCCTGCTGCGCGTCGCGGCGCGCACGCCGGACGGCCCCGCGTTCGTGGGCCTGGCACCCACCGACGAGGTCCGGCGCTGGCTGGACCCGGTGGCCCACGCCGAGGTCCGCCGGGTGGCGCTGTCCCGGGGACCGCTGCCGGTCCGCCTGGAGCCGGCCGGGCCCGCGACCGCGTCCGTGGCGGCGGTTCCGCCGGTCGGCCGACCCTTCTGGGTACGCGAGGGGACGGGAGCACTGGAATGGTCCCCGCGCGACCTGGCCGGCCGGCAGCTCAGCCTGGTCGTGATGCGCCCCGACGGGCGGGCCGACGTGACCCTGGACCTGCGGGCGGAGTGGCGGTCCGGCTGGACCTCTCCGGCGATGGCGGGCCTGCTCACCGGCGGTGCGCTGCTCGTCGTGCTGGCCATCCTCCTGCTGCTGCGCCCGGTCCGGCCCCGCGAGGTGGTGTTCGTGGTCGAGCCGGACCAGGTCCCGGTGCTGGCCGGTCGGCTCGGCGTGACGTCGCTCACCGGGCTGGGCGCGCAGCCCACCCGGGACAGCGACCGCCCGGCGGTCTCCGCCCGGCAGTTGGTGACGGTCGGTGCGGCGGAACGGCCGCGTCCCGCTATCGGCCCGGCGCCGGCCCACCGCCCCACGACACTCGCGGATCTCGTCCCCCACCCGGCGCTCCCCTGGCCGCCGAGGGAGCCCGCCCCGACCGACCCGCCGACCGGTCCGGCCCCGCGCGACCCGGCGGAGTCGGCGGAGGCGCGGCTCCGCCCCGCCGTTCCGGACGGTCCGCGCTGACAGGAGAGACGTCGACGGCCCTCCGCGCTGCCGACGCGGAGGGCCGCCTCCACCGGGGGATCGGTGTCTACCCGCGAGATGCTTGAGGTAGTTGAGACCAGATTAGCGCCATTGCGGGTTAGCCGGGAAGACTGTCCATTTGGTGCAACTTCTCGGTCCGGGTCCGGATCGGAAGGGTCGCCAGCAGCACGAGGCTCAGCAGCACGTACACGTTGCGGAGCAGGAACTCGCCCGGCGAGTCGGTGGGGGCGAGCGCGACGCCCCAGTCGTAGAACGACACCACCCCGTACACGATGATCGCGGAGACGGCGGCGGCGGACACCGTGAGCCGGCGGCGGCGGCGCGCGCCGGACGGGGTCGCCGCGTCGGAGTCCAGGGCCGCGTCGGCCAGCACCACCACCGCCGGGATGAACCAGTAGATGTGGTGGGTCCAGGTGATCGGGCTGATGAGCGCACCGACCAGGCCGGTCAGGGTGAGGCCGACCAGTGGGTCACCGGCCCGGGCGGCCCGCGCGGCCCGCCACAGCCCGTACGCGGCGATGGCCGCGACCAGCACCAGCCAGAGCAGCCGGTCGGGCCTCTCCGGTGCGGTGATCCGGCTCAGCAGCCCGAACAGCGACTGGTTGCCGGTGTAGTCGGTGCGGCCCACCCGCTCGGTCGCCCACAGTTCGTGCGTCCAGAACCGCCACGAGTCGCGCGGCGCGACCGCCGCCGCGAGCAGCGTCGCGACGGCCGCCGTGGCGCTGGCCACCGCCGCCGCCCGCCAGCGTCGGCAGGCCAGCAGGTAGACGATGAAGATGCCCGGGAAGAGCTTGAGCGCCGTCGCCAGGCCGATGCCCACACCGGCCCAGCGCCGCGCCTTCGGTACGGCGAAGAGCAGGTCGGCCAGGATCAGCACGACCAGCAGCATGTTGATCTGACCGAAGGTGATCGTCTCGCGGGTGCTCTCCACAGCGAGCACCAGCAGCACCGCCACGGTGAGCGTGAACATTCGGGGCAGGTGGTGCCGGTCGATCACGCCGTCGAGCAGCCAGCGGGTGGTGACCACGACCGCGACCACGGTGAGGATCGAGAAGATCCACGCGGTGGCCGTCACGCTGAACAGGGCGAACGGCCACAGCAGCAGGGCGCTGAACGGTGGGTAGGTGAAGTACAGCTCACCCTGCACCCGGTCCGGCTGGACGTAGTCGTAGAGGGGGTTGCCCGCCCGCCACCAGTCCATGGCCGACATGTAGATCTTCAGGTCGAAGAAGTCGTGCTTCAGGTTGGGCAGATACAGCGCCGGCAGCACGGCCGCGAGCGCCAGCACGGTGACGAGTCGACGGACCGTACGGCCGCCGTGGCCCTCGTCGGTGGTGGCGGGTGGTGCGACGGGTTCGGCTGGCACGGGGAAACCCTAGCGGGCGGCCTCCGGGTCGGTGCGCGGCGCGCGGCCGGTGGGCTGCGCGTAGGCTGTGCCGGTGGCTGATCTTCTCGTGTGGATCGACTGTGAGATGACCGGGCTCGACCTCGGGCGGGACAAGCTGATCGAGGTGGCCGCCTTGGTCACCGACCCCGATCTCAACGTGCTCGGTGAGGGCGTCGACGTGGTGATCCACGCCGACGAGGCGGCGCTGGACGCGATGCCGGAGATCGTCCGCACCATGCACGCCAAGTCGGGCCTGACCGAGGAGGTCCGCCGGTCCACGGTCACGCTCGCCGAGGCGGAGGACCTGGTCATGGAGTACGTGACCAGCCACGTCAAGGATCCGCGTACCGCCCCGCTGTGCGGGAACTCGATCGCCACCGACCGGGGATTCATCACCCGGGACATGCCCCGCCTCGACGCCCACCTGCACTACCGCATGATCGACGTGTCGTCGATCAAGGAGCTGTGCCGGCGCTGGTACCCGCGCGTGTACTTCGGCCAGCCGCAGAAGGGCCTCGCCCACCGGGCCCTCGCGGACGTCCGGGAGAGCATCCGGGAGCTGGAGTACTACCGGCGCACCCTCTTCGTGCCGCTGCCCGGCCCCGACGTGGAGACCGCCAGGGCGATCGCCGCCGAGCTCTGAGGCCGCCGTCCCGCCCGAAGCCGGGGTGGCGGTAACCCGGTGGACGGGTCCGCCGGTCGTGGGGTTATGATTTCTCCGCACCCGCCCGGGGGCGATCGACCGGGGCGGACGGCATGGTGGCTGTAGCTCAGTTGGCAGAGCACCGGGTTGTGGTCCCGGTTGTCGTGGGTTCAATTCCCATCAGTCACCCGGTGAACGAAAGGCCCCCTCCGCCTGGAGGGGGCCTTCGTCGTTGTCACCCGTCAGGGCGTCGGGCTGACGTCCGGGTCGGCGCTCGCCGTCGGCTCGGCCGACGCCGGCTCGTACGGCAGGGCGCTGCCCTTGACGTACTCCTCCCAGCTCATGTTCCAGTCGGTCCAGCCGTTGCCGTTCTGCAGCTTCCGCTCGGTGCCCTTGACCGTGATCGGGTCGCCGACGCGGGTGTTCGCGAAGAGCCACGCCCCGTTGGCCATCGAGACGTTCACGCAGCCGTGCGACACGTTGACCCGGCCCTGCTGCCCCTCCGACCACGGCGCGGCGTGGATGAACTCGCCACCCCAGGTCAGCCGCTGCGCGTAGTCGATCTTCGTGCGGTAGCCGTCCACGGGGCCCAGCTCCTCCAACGTGTCGAAGACCGTCTTGCGCAGCTTCTCGATCACCACCATGGTGCCGCTGGACGACGGCGTGGTCTTCTTGCCCAGGCTGACCGGGATCGTCTTGATCACGGAACCGTCCTTGGTGACGGTCATCCGCTTCGTCCTGTTGTCCACCGTCATAACGACCGCCGGACCGACCTTGATGTCGACGTTCAGGTCGGCGCGGCCGTACCAGCCGTCGCCCAGGGGCAGGCCGCCGGCCTGGATCCGGTACTCCACCGTGCTGTTCGCCTTCCAGAACTCCTTCGGGCGGTAGCGGATCTCGGTCGGGCTGACCCAGTGCCAGATGCCCTCCTGGGCCGGGGTCGACGTGACCGTCATCCGGCGCTGCACGTCGTCCCGGTGGTCCTCCGGGATGTCCCGGCTGAACTTGACGATCAGCGGCATGCCGACGCCCACCACCTGGCCGTCGCCGAGGAAGCTGCTCACCCGTACCTGGTTGGCCGGCTTCGCCATCGTGGTGAAGGTGCTCGTGGCCGTGGCGGGCCTGCCGTCGTCGCCGGTCGCCGTCACCGTGGCGGTGTACGTCTCGCCGTACTCCAGCGCGCCGGTCGGCAGCCAGCTGCCGCCGTCCGCCGCCGGCGTGCCCTCGACGGCCGTGCCGGCCGAGTCCTTCAGCTCGACGGTCGTCTCCTGGGCGTCCTTCGTGGTGAAGGTGATGCCCGTGGAGGCGGGGACGTCCTTCGCGTCGGCGGCCGGCTCGACGATGGTCGCGGCGGCCTTCGGCGCGCTCGCCGGCGCGTCGCCGCCGCCCTGCCAGTTGGGTGACGTGCCACCGTCGGAGGTACAGGCGGCGGTGACGGTGAGTACCGCGGCGAGCAGGCCCGCCGCGAGTGCACGGCGTCGCCCGCGGTGCCGGTTCCGCTGGTCGGAGACAGCTCGCATGATTCCCTCACAGTCGTGGTGCCTGGTTGCCCATGGTGCCTCACAGACGTGCCAGGACAGGTACCCGTTCCGGAAGGTGAACCGAAACACTCCGAGCGAGATGTCCGAATTCTGGCACCTCGCGCGGAGCGTACGGGTCGACAGTCGGCGATCGGTCAGAACGCCGGGCCGGAACCACCCTCGGGCACCGGCAGGGCGCTGCCCTTGACGAACTCCGCCCAGCTCAGGCTCCAGGCCGTCCACCCGTTACCGGCGGCGAGCTGACGCTCGGTGCCCTCGATGGTGATCGGGTCGCCGACGATGGTCTTCTGGAACAGCCAGCGGGCGTGCGCGGTGGAGACGTTGACGCAGCCGTGCGAGACGTTCTGCCGACCCTGCACGTGCTCCGACCACGGTGCCGCGTGGATGTACTCGCCACCCCAGGTGAGCCGCTGGGCGTAGTCGATCTCGGTGACGTAGCGGTTCTCCGGGTCGGGATCGTCCCGGGTGTCGAAGACGGTCGACTCCAGCTTCTCCATCACCACCATCGTGCCGCTGGAGGAGGGGGTCTTCTTCTTGCCCAGGCTCACCGGCACGGTCCGGACCACCTGACCGTCCTCCAGGACGGTCATCTTCTTGGTGGCGTTGTCGACCTTCATCTCGAAGGCCCGGCCGATCTTCGCGGTCGCCGTACGGTCGACGTTGCCGTACCGGCCGTTGCTCAGCGGGATGCCGGCCAGGGCGATCCGCACGCTGATCGTCGTGCCCGGCTTCCAGTACTCCCGGGCCCGGTAGTAGGCCTGCGTGCCGTTGGACACCCAGTGCCAGGCACCCGGCTGCGGCGGGTCGGTCCGCACGAACATCCGCCGCTGGACCGCCGCCCGGTCCTTCTCCGGAATGCCCGGGTGGAACTCGGTCACCACCGGCATGGCCACGCCGTACGTCTTGTCGTCGAAGAGGTAGAGGCCCGAGTTGATCAATCTGCTGGGCTTCTTCATCGTGGTGAAGGTGCTGGTGCCCTCGCTGCTCGTGCCGTCGGCCCGCGTCGCGGTGACGGTGGCGGTGTAGCGGGTGCCGTACTTCAGGGGTGCGGACGGGACCCAGGAGGATCCGTCGGCGCGCAGCCTGCCCTCCACCGTCCCGCCGTCGGCGGCGGCGAGCGTGACACTCGACACCTTCGCGCCGTCGGGCAGGTCGGCCCCGATCTCCACGCTGGCGGGGCGGTCCTTCGCGCCGTCGGCCGGTGTCACCGCCAGCGGTGGGCCGTTGGGCTCGGCGGGGGCGGCGGACTCGGTCGGCGCGTTCGTGACCGGCGTGCCGCCGCTGACGAACTCCGCTTCCTTCTTCTCCGCGCCGCAGCCGCCCAGTGCCAGCGTCGCCGCCAGTGCCAGGGCGCCCACCATCGCCCCGGACCGCGTGAACCTGCCCATCCCCACCTCTGTTCTCGCGTGCCTGGCGGACATCGTGCCGCATGGCCGCCGTCCCTCAGTGCCCCGTCGCGGTGCGAGCGAGTTTTTTGCCCCTTTTGACTGGTAAGCGGGGCCGAAGGGAGGAGCCGGGGAGTGGATTGGAACCCCCCTCGGAGGGCGTGCTAATCTTCTCCCCGTTGCCGACGAGCGCCGCTAGCTCAACTGGCAGAGCAGCGGACTCTTAATCCGCGGGTTCGGGGTTCGAGTCCCTGGCGGCGCACCAGCAGTAACACCCTCAGGGCCGGTCATGATGACCGGCCCTGACCCCTTTTGGTGACCCCTACGTCAGGCATCGAACAGATAACCGAGCTTGTCTGTGGTCGACCGCTGGGCCTGGCGGGTCACCTCAACGTAGATCAGCTTTGTGATGGTCGGGGAGCGGCGCCCCAGCACGTCCTGGATCTTCTCGATCGGTGCGCCCTGCTCGTAGAGCAGCGTCGGCGGCCGGGCCGGCGGTAGCTGGTCGGGTTGAATCCCCTCGGCACGTCGGGTGTTGCGGTAGAACTCTCGAGTGAGCCGAAAACGGCTGGAGGAATTCAGCGATGCGGTCTTCGCGGTCGCGATCACGCTACTGGCGCTGAACCTGGCCGTGGCCGGCCCGGGTCATGGCCCGCTCCTGCATCAAGTCGCGGACCACTGGCCTTCATTTGTCGCCTACCTGATCAGCTTCGCCACGATCGGGCTCATCTGGATCAACCATCACGCCCTCGTCCAGAACGTCGCCGTCGTCGACCGGACGCTGGCCCTCCTCAACCTCGTCCTGCTGGTGTTCGTCGTCCTCATCCCGGTAGACACGGCGACGGTGGGCAAGTACCTCGCGCTGGGCGGGCAGGACGCCCGGGTGGCGGTGATTCTGTATGCGGCTGCCTTCATGGGGATGGGGTTCAGCTTCGCCGGAATCTTCGAATGGACCTTGCGTTCGGGGCGGCTCCGGCAGCCGTTGCCGAAGCGGGCCCGTTGGACGGCGCGGCTGCGATCCGGGGTAGCGTCGGTCCTGTATCTGGCCGCGGTCGCTGTCGCCTTCGTCAGCCCGCCGGTGGCACTTGCCATCATCGCCGCCGTCCCCGTTTACTACATCTTCGAACGCATCGAGGTGGTCGGCTCTCCTGCTGGCGACCGGCAGCAATGAGCCGCTGCCGCGCGAGGATCCAGCCCGGATTACACGTCCGGAGCTAATCCCCGGTTCCTCCTCCTACCTGACCCCAACCCGCCGAGACAGCACGATGAGCCAAGCCAGCAGGGGCGGCTGCCGACGGTGTGACGGTGAGCAAGGACAAGGCGGGTGTCCTCTTGATCCGCGGGTTCGGGGTTCGAGTCCCTGGCGGCGCACCAGCAATCATCTGGGCATTCACCCCTCGCGGGTAGGTGCCCAGATGTCGTTTCGGGGCGAGCGACAAGTGCCGCTACCCGCGCGAGCGCCGCCTGCCCCGACGAAATCCGTTGGTGCCCAACCGCTCTCTGCGGTTGGGTCGCCCCATGAGCATCATGCTGAGCACCCCGAGCGTCGACGAGCTTTCTCCAGCGGCCGAGGTGCTCAAGCGGTGGCAGTACGACGGGGGACCGCTGCATCTGCATTCCGGCGATCTCGGCTGGTACTCGCTGAGTGGTGCCGAGGCCACGGCCGCTGCCCTCCGGATGTGGTCGCGCGACGGGGAGGTTCTCGCGATCGGCCTGCTGGACGGTCCCCAGCTGCTGCGGATGGCCATCGCTCCCCACTGGCGCGACGACGAGGAGCTGGCCCACCAGATCGCCGCCGACGTGGACGAGCCGGCATGTGGTGTCCTGGTTCGCGGCGGCGCGACCGTCGAAGCCCGAGGTGCTGAGCCTCTCATCCAGGTGCTGCTGGAGCGGGGTTGGGAGCGGGACGACCCGTGGACACCGTTCCACCGCACGCTCTCCGACCCCGTCGAGGACTGCGGTCTGCGTATCGAGACGATCGGGCCCGATCGCGCCGAGGAGTGGGTCACCGTCCACTGGTCGGCGTTCCGCGGCTCGACCTTCACCGATGCCGACCGACGTCTCAGGGTGGGGCGCTGGCTCGCCATGGCTGGTGGCCCGTTCTACGGCGACGCACGAAGCCTCATGGCATTCGACGAGCACGACAATGCCGTGGCAGTGGCGACCGTGTGGTCCGCCGGGCCCGGACGGCCGGGACTGCTCGAGCCGATGGGCGTCCACCGCCGTCACCGGGGCCATGGTTACGGCACAGCGATCACGCTTGCCGCCGCCGCGGCTCTCCGCGACATGGGGTCGTCCAGCGCGAGTGTGTGCGTGGAGAGCTCCAACGTCGGTGCCGTGGCCACCTACGCCTCGGCCGGCTTCACCCCGTCAGCCGACGTGGCCGATCTGCGCCGCGGCCCCCGGGGGTGAAGGCCCGATCAGAGCGTCAGACCGGCTCAGACGGCGGCAGGTGCCGCTGTAGTGCTCGAGCCGCGATACAGGGCTCATGGCCGCGCTGAGATCGCTCCCTCGTCTCGACAAACGACTACGCCGTTGTGGCCTCCGCATCGGCGGGGTGCGGCTGGCGTGGTGCGGTGCGCCGGACGACCTGGATGCCGGTGGTCGTGGCGATCACCACTGTCACGGATGAGGCGACCAGCAACAGCGTGGTCTCGGCCAGGACGGTACGCATGTGCTCGCCGCCGTTCGCCACGGCGGACAGGTACTGCACGGCAGAGATCAGACTGAGAAGTGCGGCAGCGATGGCGCTCATCAGCCACCGCGCCAGGTCTGGACCATCCAGTTGCCGACCGCAGCGGCGGCGGCGAGCAGCGTGAGAAGCACCAGACAGAACATCGCCACAGACAGCGTGCCGAGCGGGACGACGGTGTTGAGCATGTCCACCGTGCCGGAACCGTCGTGGGTCACCACACCGATCCGGTACTCGTACGCCGCGAGGGCGACGATGGTGTGGCAACCGTGGACGACCGTGAGGGCGGTAAGGGCGGTCACGGCGGTACGGGCAGCCGGCACGTGGCGACAGTAGCGCGACGCCCACCGCGTAGACCGGCGGTGGTCAGCCGGCGGACAGGACCTCACGAAGCTTCGCGGCGAACTCCTCGGGCTTGCCCGCGTAACCGAACTCGCCACCGAGGAACCCGCCGTGGTGGCTGGGGAACACCGTGGCCTCCTGCCCGAGCAGAGCCGCGGTGCCGAGGGCCGTACGCGCAGTGTACGTCCCGGCCGACTCCTCGCCGACCGCGACCACGATGCGGGTCGGCGCGGCAGTGAGCCGGTCCGGGTCGGGGCGGTAGTCGGTGATCGCCCACGAGTTCTTCGACAACAGTGGATCGTCGCGGGTGCCGTCGTCGCCGGTCGGCATGCCGAACGCTGCCGGGTCGGGTGTGGGCTGGGCGAAGTACTCGTCGGTGAACTCGCCCTGCCAGGACGTCATCGCGATGAAGGCGGCCATGCCCGCGCCGAAGCCGTGCGCCTGGTACGCCTCGTGGAAGCCGGCCCGGGCGCGCTCGGCGGCGGCGGCGTCGGGAAGGACGGCGTTGATCGGCGGCTCGTGCGCCACCAGTGTGAGCACGTCGCCGGGGTGGGTCGCGACCAGTTCGAGTGCGGTCACCGCACCGCCGCTGCTCGCGAACACGTCGACCGGACCGACGTCGAGCGCCTCGATCAGCAGGTGGAGGTCGGCCGCCTGCTGCTGCGGCGTGTGGTCGGACCGGCCATCGGTTCGGGTGCTGCGGCCCAGGCCGCGCGGGTCGTAGGTGACGACCGTGCGGTCCGTGAAGTGGGCGGCGAGCGCGTCGAAGCCCTCCGCGGTCATCGGCTGGCCGATCATGAGCAGCGCGGGCCGGCCGCCGGCCGGCGGGAGCGGGCCCCGTACGTCGTAGACCAGGTCGACGCCGGGCGCGGCAAGTGTGCGGGTCTCTCTCGTCGTCATGCCGGTGAGACTACGAGCAGACTCCGACGTTCGCGGGCAGCCGCGTGGAAGGCGTGCGGGGCCGGCGGCCGAACTCGGCCGCCGGCCCCACCCGTGTCAGCCGCCGCTCACGGTGAGCGTGTCGACGTCGAACAGGGAGCCGGAGCCGCCGGTGAACACGAGGTGCAGCGGTCCCGTGCCGGTGCCGTTCAGCGTGGTGCTCACCGTCTGGAAGATCTCCCAACCCCCGGTGACGGGCACCGTCAGCGAGCCGAGCAGCGTCCCGGTCGACGAGCCGGACCGGATCTGGATCGTGCCTCCCGCGCCCGCCGACGAGATCCGCGCCGAGAAGCCGGTCCGTCCGGCCGTGCTCACCTGGGCGTAGCCCGCCCAGTCGCCGTTGTTGATGTAGCCGAGGGTACGGCCGCCGCTGGCCGGGGCGTGGTTGGCGATCTGCACCCCGGAGGACGAGGTGTAGGACTCTCCTTCCACGGTCACCGACGCGGCGTTCAGCTCCTTGATGCGGATGTTGCGGAACGAGACGTCGTCGCCCGTGCCGTGGTTCTGGATCCCGATGTACCCCTGTTGCAGGCTCCGGGTCGGATCGGTGTTGGTGAAATCGTTGATCCGCACCCCGTTGAGGAACACCTGCACCCGTTCGCCCTGCACCAGGAGTTCGTAGGTGTTCCAGCTGCCCGGCGGGTTGAGGGCGGCGTCGCGGGCGGCCACGTCGGGTGCCTTGACCGAGTAGACGGCGCCGGTGGTGCGCTCCGGCACGTCGGTGGCGTCGAGCTGGATCTCGTAGCCGTCCCGGGTCCCCGACCAGGGCGACGAGGAGGGCGGGTAGCCGATCAGGACGCCGGAGTTGTCGTCCCCGGCGAGCCGCCAGTCCAGCTTCAGGGAGTACGACCGGAACTCCTTGGCCGAGTACCAGTAGGTGCCCAGGCCACCGAAGGAGCTGAGGGTGGCGTCGGTGTTGGTGAACCCGCCCGGCCCGGCCTGGGACCAGCCGGTGGTGGAGCCGTCGTAGAGCGTGGTGTACCCGGTCTCCGGGCGGCAGTCGGCCTTCGCCCAGCCGGCCGCGTACCGGATGCCGCCCAGCAGGTGCGCCCGGAACGCCGCGTCGGAGTACGACGCCTGGGTGTGCCCGCCGCCGGTGTAGAACGCCCGGCCCGAGGACTGCGTGCGGCACCAGGCGATCGGATGGTCGCCCATGGTGCCCCCGGAGTAGCTGCCCTCGTCGAGGCTGGCCAGCACCCGCACCGAGGAGCGGGGGTTGGTGCGGTAGTTGTACCACTCGTCCGTGCGGGTCCAGCTGCGCGGCAGGTGCGCGGTGGCCGGGTGGGCGCGGTTCTCGACGCGTACGGTGGCCTGCTGGATGGCGGGGTGGGAGGCGAACCAGGCGCCGACGAGCTGGCCGTACCAGGGCCAGTTGTACTCGGTGTCGGCGGCCGAGTGGACGCCGACGAAGCCGCCGCCACCGTTGACGTACGCCTCGAAGGCGCTCTGCTGGGTGGCGTTGAGGACATCCCCGGTGGTGTTGAGGAAGACCACCGCGCGGAACCGGGCGAGGTTGGTCGTGGTGAACGCGGCGGCGTCCTCGGTGGCGGTGACGGTGAAGTTGTTCGCGGCGCCCAGGTCACGGATCGCCTGCGTGCCGGCGGCGATGGAGTCGTGCCGGAAGCCGGCGGTCTTGGAGAAGACCAGGACCTGGTACGCCGGGTCGGCGGCCAGCGCCGGCGGTGCCGGGGCGAGACTGCCGGCCAGCAGCGCGGCGGCTGCCACGGCCACCAGGCGTCGTGCTGTCAGGAGAGGCATGGCGGTCCTTTCAGGAGAGGGTGAACGAGTCGACGTCGAACAGGGCTCCGGTGCCGGCGCCGGTGTAGACGAGGAACAACGGGCCGGAGCCGGCGGTCGTGAGCGTGGTGGAGACGGTCTGGAAGGTGCTCCAACCGCCCGTCACCGGCACGGTGACCGATCCGAGCAGGGTGCCGGTGGACGAGCCGGCGCGCACCTGGATGGCGCCGCCGGACCCGGCGGAGGAGATCCGGGCGGCGAACCGGGTCCGGCCGGCGGTGGAGACGGAGGCGTACCCGGTCCAGTCGCCGTTGTTGATGAATCCGACGGTCCTGCCGCCGTCGGCGTCGGACTTGTCGACGACCTGGACGCCGGACTGGGAGCTGTACGACTCCGCCTCGGTCGGGCCGGTGAGGGTGAAGGCGTCGACGTCGAAGAGGTTGCCGGTGCCGCCGGTGAACACCAGGAAGAGGGGACCCGACCCGGCGGGGGCCGGGGCGAGCGCCGTACTCACGGTGGTGAAGCTCTCCCAGCTTCCCGTCACCGGCACGGTGACCGACCCGAGCAGGGTGCCGGTGGACGAGCCGGCGCGCACCTGGATGGTGCCGCCGGACCCGGCGGAGGAGACCCGCGCGACGAAGGTCGCGGCGCCGCTGAGCCGGTACGGCTGGAAGGAGATCCAGTCGCCGTTGTTGACGAAGCCGACCGTCCTGCCGCCCTCGGCGGTGGTCTTGTCGACGACCTGGATGCCGACCTGTCCGAAGTGGTGCTCGGCCTGCCGGTGGCGGGGTTGCAGTACCGCCCGCGCGTGGGTGGTCAGCCCTCCGGCGTCGGTGTACTCGGCGTCGAAGACGCCGTAGAGGTTGGCCGAGGCGTCGTGCTCGCCGTCGACGGGAATGGTGATCGACCCGGTGCAGCCGGTCTTCGAGGTGATCCCGTGGTCGTGGTTGTCGTGGCCGATCAGGTAGCTGACGGTCACCTTCGCGCAGTCGACCGTGCCGTCCTCGGCGTCGGTCACGGTGACGGTGAACCGTACGGTGTCGCCGAAGTCGAAGAGCTGGCCGGCGGCCGGGCCGGCGAGGGTCACCACGGGTGCGGTGTTGCCCACGGTGATCGGCACGCTGGCGGTGGCGGTGAGCCCGGTCGGGTCCGTCACCGTCAGCGTCGCGGTGTACTGGCCGTTGGTGGTGTAGGTGTGCGACGGGTTCGCCGCGGTCGAGGTGCCGCCGTCGCCGAAGGTCCACCGGTAGCCGAGCGTGCCGCCCTCGGGGTCGGAACTGCCGGCGGAGGAGAACGTGACGGTCAGCGGTGCCGCTCCGGAGGTACGGTTCGCCGACGCCTTGGCCACGGGTGCCTTGGGCCCGGGCTTGTACTCGACGCGGTAGAGCGCGACGGTGGTGGAGGAGGTGCCGTAGTCGAGTACGTAGAGCGCCCCGTCCGGCCCGAACGCCATGTCCATGACCTGGGTGCCCTGCCAGGGGAAGGAGGCGATGGAGCCCGGCGATCCGTCGGCGTTGACGTCGATGGCCTTGATCCACTTGCGGCCGTACTCACCGGCGAAGTAGTGGCCGTTGAGGTCGGCCGGGAACTTGACCGACGAGTTCAGGGCCGCGTCGTAGCGGTAGACCGGTCCCCCCATCGGGGACTCGGAGCCGCTGCCGAACTCGGGGGGCGAGCCGGCCGAGCCGCCGTACCGGATCCAGGACGCCTTGGCCGGAGGCAGGGTGGAAAGCCCGGTGTTGCGGAACGAGTTGTTGGTCGGGCCCGTCGCGCAGGCGTACTTCGCCCCGCCGGTGCCGGTGGCGAAGTCCCACTCGTGGTAGGTCTCCTCCGGGGTGTTCGTGCCGGTGCAGTAGGGCCAGCCGTAGTTGCCCGGCCCCGGGATACGGTCGAACTCCACCTGGCCGGCCGGCCCGCGCCCGGTGACCGCGCCGCCGTCCGGGCCGTAGTCACCGAGGTAGACCACGCCGGTGGCCCGGTCGACGCTCATCCGGAACGGGTTGCGGAAGCCCATCGCGTAGATCTCCGGCCGGGTCTTGGCCGTGCCGACCGCGAAGAGGTTCCCGGACGGGATCGAGTACGAGCCGTCCGCGTTCACCTTGATGCGCAGCAGCTTGCCCCGCAGGTCGTTGGTGTTGGCCGAGGTGCGTTGGGCGTCGTACTGCGGGTTGCGGTCGGCGCGCTCGTCGATCGGTGACGAACCGGAGGACTCGAACGGGTTGGTGTCGTCACCGGTGGTCAGGTAGAGGTTGCCGGCGGCGTCGAAGTCGATGTCCCCACCGACGTGGCAGCACAGGCCACGGTCGGACGGGACCTTGAGCACCACCTTCTCGGAGGCCAGGTCGAGGGTTCCGGCGGTCGTGAGCACGAAGCGGGACAGCCACAGCTCGCCCTTCCACGCGGCCCAGTCGGTGGCGGTGCCGCTCTTCGGGGCGTCCCCGGACGGGGTGCTCAACTTCGGCGAGTAGTAGAGGTAGACGTGGCGGTTGGCGGTGAAGTTCGGATCGACCGCGACCCCCTGCAGACCTTCCTCGTCGTGGGTGTAGACGCTCACCTTGCCGGCGACGCTGGTGTTGCCGGCGGCGTCGGTGAGCCGCACCGTGCCGTCGCGGGCGGTGTGCAGCACCGACCGGTTCGGCAGGACCGCCAGGGACATCGCCTGGCCGAGTTCGGCGGAGCCGATCGCCAGGGTGACCTGCTGGTAGTCGGCCGGGTTGATCGTGGTGTGGGCGGCGGCAGGGGTCGTGGTGCCGGTGACGGCGACCACGCTGCCGGCGACGCTGAGCAGGGCGGCGTGGAACAGCCGCGACCAGCGCCTCCGTCGGGACGGGGACATGGGCGTCTTCCTCTCCTGAGCTGGGGATCAGCCAGGCAGAGCGCGCGCCGCCGCGCTGGATGCCGGTGGTGGGGTGGCGGGGGATGGGGGTGGTGGGGTGGTGGTCGGGCTGGCGGGTGCCGAGGTCGCCAGCGGACGGACGGGGGTTACCCGGTCACCGCCGACGGGCCGCGGGCTGCGGCCGTCGGTGCGGTGCCGACGGTGGTCGGGTCGGCGAGGACCCGGTCGACGACCACGCCCGCCGCGCCCCGCGCGGCGGCCGTGAAGCCGAGGTTCGAGGCGACGAAACGGCAGCGGGCGGCCGGACCCGCCACCGCGAGACGGTCCAGTTCCCGCTGCGCGGTGGGGAGCAGCCGGTCCGCGAGGGTGGCGAAGTATCCACCGAGGACGATCGCCCGCGGGTTCACCAGGTTGACCAGGATCGCCCCGCCCAGACCGAGCCAGCGCCCCACCTGCGCGACCGCGGCCTCGGCGGCCGGATCGCCGGCCTCCAGCCGTCGGCTGATCTCGCGCAGCCGTTCCTCGGGGTCGCGGACCTGGTGGGTGTGGGGCTGGTCCGGGGTGATCAGGCGGACCAGTTCGGCCAGGCCGACCTTCGTCTCCCAGCAGCCGGTACGCCCGCAGCCGCAGCGCCGTCCGGCGGGGTCGACGGGGAGGTGGCCCACCTCGCCGGAGAATCCCTCGGCTCCGCGCAACAGCCGACCCCCGACGATCATGCCGCCGCCGACGCCCACCTCACCGGTCAGGTAGACGAGGTCGTCGGTGCCGGCGGCGACGCCGTAGGTGTACTCGGCGAGGGCGGCGAGGTTCGCGTCGTTGTCCACCGCGACCGGGAGGTCCGGCGGGAGCGCGGCGCCGAGCCGGTCGGCCAGCGGGAGCTGCCGCCAGCCCAGGTTCGGGGCGAGGACGACCACGCCGCGCTCGACGTCGATCAGGCCGGGCACGGCGACGACCACACCGGCCGCCGGGGCGTCCCGCCGCCGCATGTCGCGCAGCGCTTCACGGATCGCCTCGGCGAGCCGGTCGACCGCGGCGTCGGGCCCGCTGCCGGCGGCGTCGAAGGCCGTCCGCCGCTCGATGACCGGGCGTCCGGCCAGGTCGATGCCGTGCACACCCAGGTAGTCGACGTTGATCTCGACGCCGAGGGCGCCGACCGTGGCGCCGTCGAGGGCGAGGACCCGTCCCGGCCGCCCGGCCGAGCCCGAGCGCTGCAGGCCGATCTCACGGACCAGCCGGCGGGTCAGCAGCTCGTCGACGAGGCTGGACACCGTGGCCTTGTGCAGGCCCGTACCGGTGGCGATGGTCGCCCTCGGGCGGGGGCCGTGGTCACGCAGGTGGACGAGGACGCGGCTGAGGTTGGTCCGCCGCAGCGACAGCTGGTCGGTGGGCGCGGTGGTGACCCGTGTCGCCGCGGCGCGATCCCGGCCCGTCATGTCCGCCCCATTTCGTCGGGTGGCGAGACTAATCAAGCACGAGCGGCGCATCGATGGCAATGGTTGTCCTGCGCAGTGGACCCTCCAACGAGGTCGTGTTCACCTGCGTCCAGAACGAACCGATCGGCCGTATTTCTCGTGTTGAGAGTCAGGGTCGCCAATCAGAGTCACGGAGGCACGATGCCCACGGTGCGAACTGGTCCGGTCGTCGGACTGCTGGTGCAGGCCGTCCTGCTCGCGATGCTCGCCGGCACGGTCGGCCTCGGCGCGGCCGGGTGGTTGGCGGGGCTGGGGTACGGGATGATCCTGTGCGCCCTGCTCAGCCGGGGCCTGACCCGTTCGGGTGCGCGTGGTCTCAGCCCGGCCGACCAGGTGACCCTGGGCCGGGCGATCCTCGCCGGCGGCGTGACGGCACTGGCGGCGGACTCGTTCGACCGGCCGGCGCCGGTCGCGCTGATGGTCACCCTCACCGCCGTGGCGCTGGCGCTGGACGCGGTGGACGGGTACACGGCCCGCCGGACCGGGACCACCAGCGAGCTGGGTGCGCGCTTCGACATGGAGGTCGACTCGTTCCTGGTGCTGGTGCTCTGCGTCTACGTGGCACCGTCGGCGGGCGGCTGGGTGCTCGCGATCGGCGGGATGCGGTACGCCTTCGTCGCCGCGAGCTGGGTGCTCCCGTGGATGCGTGGATCGTTGCCGCCGCGCTACTGGCGCAAGGTCGTCGCGGCGATCCAGGGCGTGGCGCTGACGGTGGCGATGGCCGAGGTGCTCGCCGGTCCGCTGACTGTCGTCGTGCTGGTGCTGTCGCTGGCGCTGCTCGTCGAGTCTTTCGGCCGCGACGTCCGCTGGCTGTGGACGACCCGTACCACCCGCCGCACGACCGTCGAGGAGACGCCGACCCGCCCGGGCAGGGTGGAGATCCGGGCCCACGCGGGCCTCGCCACGCACCGGGGCATCGACGGTCCCGTCGTTCGACGGGGCGGACCGGCCCGGGAGACTCCGGGTGGACCGGCGAGGCACGAGCCCCCGCGGGTCCCGGCGGCTCGGAACGGGATCGTCCGGGTCTGAAGCCCCCCGCCGTCGCCTCACCACGATCAACGGAAGGACGCCCAGGTTGTCGCTCATGACGCGGGTACGCCGGCGACCGGCCCGGGGACGGTGGCCGGTGCGGGACGACCCGGCGGCGGACGGGCACACCGACCGTACGCCGGGCGGTGCCGCCGACGACGATCCCGCCGCCACCGGCCGGACCTGGCGGTCCGTCCGGAGCCGGCTGGCGACCGTCCTGGCCGCGCTGCTCGTGCTGCTCGCGCTCACCGCGCCGTACGACTTCGGTCGTCTCTCGCCGGGCGCCTTCGTCCGGATCCCCCTGGAGGCGCTGCTGCTCGTCGCCCTGCTGCTCGCCCTGCCACCCCGCGGGAGGCGGTTGGTCGCCACGCTCGCCGGTGTGGCTCTCGGCCTGCTGGTCCTGGTGAAGCTGCTCGACCTGGGGTTCTCGGCGTCGCTCAGCCGGGCGTTCGACCTGGTGCTCGACTGGGCGCTGCTCGACGAGGCGTTCGGTTTCGTCTCCGAGTCGTACGGCCGTCCCGGCGCGATCGGTGCCGCGGTCGCGCTGGCGCTGGTCGCGGTCGGCCTGCCCGTCCTGGTCACGCTGTCGATGCTGCGGCTGAGTCACCTGGTCGTCCGGCACCACACCGGCACCACCCGGACCGTGGCGGTGCTGGTGGTCGTCTGGGTGGCGTGCGCCGCGTTCGGCGTCCAGGTGGCTCCGGGCGTACCGGTCGCCGACACGTCGGCGACCACCCTGGCCAACGGTCACGGATTCCAGGTGCGCCTGCGCCTGAACGACCGGAAGACGTTCTCCACCACGATCAACGACGACGCGTTCCGGGACACGCCGGGCGACCAGCTGCTGACGGCGCTGCGCGGCAAGAACGTGGTCGTCGCCTTCGTGGAGAGCTACGGCCGGGACGCCGTCGAGGATCCCGAGTTCGCACCGCAGGTAGGTGCCGTCCTCGACGGCGGGACCAACCGGCTGCGCGCGGCCGGCTACTCCGCGCAGAGCGGCTTCCTCACCTCCCCGACGTTCGGCGGCGGCAGTTGGCTGGCCCACGCCACGCTGCTCTCGGGCCTCTGGATCGACAACGACCAGCGCCACCGCACGCTGCTGGCGAGCGACCGGATGACCCTCGGCGGCGCCTTCCAGCGGGCGGACTGGCAGACCGTGGGTGTGATGCCCGCCGTCACCAGGGCGTGGCCGGAGGGTTCCTTCTACGGCTACGACCGCTTCTACGACGCCAACACGCTCGCCTACCGCGGCCCGAAGTTCAGCTTCGGCACGATGCCCGACCAGTACACCCTGTCCAGCTGGCAGCGCCTGGAGCGGGCGCGGCCGGACGGCCCGGCGACGATGACGGAACTCGCGCTGGTGTCGAGCCACTCCCCGTGGACACCCGTACCGCCGTTGGTCGACTGGGCCGACGTCGGTGACGGCGCGATCTTCCAGGACGCCGCCGAGGGCGGGCGAGGCGAGGGGCGGCGCAGCGCCAAGCGGATCCGGGCGGACTACCGGCAGTCCATCGAGTACACGCTCAACACGCTCGTCTCCTACGTGGAGACCTACGGCGACGACGACCTGGTGTTCATCTTCCTCGGCGACCACCAGCCGGCCCCGGTCATCACCGGTGAGAACGCCAGCCACGACGTGCCCATCTCGATCATCACCCGGGACCGGGCCGTGCTGGCCCGGATCTCCGGGTGGGGCTGGCAGGACGGGCTGAAGCCCGGTTCGCAGGCGCCGGTCTGGCGGATGGACGCCTTCCGGGACCGGTTCCTCACCGCCTTCGGCCCGCGGTGACGGCCCCTTCGAGAAGAGGACCACAGGTAGATGACGGACACGGTCGCCGGCAGGGTCGCGGCGCTCAGGAACGATCCGGCCACCTCCGGCCTGCGCCGGTCGCTCGACGTCTACTACGGCGACCCGGAGCGCGACGCGCGGATGGACGCCTTCTACGCCCGTTTCGTCCGGCCGGGGGACCTCGTCTTCGACATCGGCTCCCACGTGGGTGACCACGTCGGCAGCTTCCGCCGCCTCGGGGCGCGGGTCGTCGCCGTGGAGCCGCAGCCGCTCTGCCTGCGCGCCCTCCGGGCGATCTACGCCGGCGACGACCGGGTGACGCTGGTCGAGGCGGCCTGTGGGGCGGCCGTCGGGAGCGTACGGTTCCACGTCAACTCCGCCAACCCCACCGTGTCGACCGCGTCCTCGGACTTCGTGCGGGCTGCGGACGGCGCGGGCGGCTGGGAGGGCCAGGTCTGGGACGCCGAGATCGAGGTCCCGGTCGTGACCGTCGACGCGCTGGTGGAGGAGTACGGCGTGCCGGCGTTCGCCAAGATCGACGTGGAGGGATTCGAGGACGCGGTGCTGGCCGGATTGAGCCGCCCACTGCCCGCCGTCTCGTTCGAGTTCACCACGATCGCGCGCGACATCGCGCTCCGGTGTCTGGACCGCCTGGCCGCGCTGGGCTTCGACGGGTTCGACGTGGCGCTCGGTGACGACAAGTCGATGACGTTCCAACGGTGGGTGCCCGCCGACGAGATGGCGGGCCACCTGCTCGCGTTGCCGCACGAGGCCAATTCCGGCGACGTGTACTGCGTATCCCGGTAAGGCCGGCACGGAGCAGGCCACCGACGCGCCAGGCCGGCTGCCGCCTCCGCGCCGACCGTCCATCGTGTAACGGGCCCGATCCCGGCAGCGCCTTGATCATCGGACGGGCGCTGCGTGCGCGCGTCCTCGGCCGAGCGGAAGCCGGCCGGACCTGCGACCGACGGGATCCCATGTACCGCACCCCTCTCCAGTCACCGAAGGGCCGTCGCAAGACCGCCCTGGTGCTCGGCGCCCTTTTCTCGGTGGCGACCGTGCTGCCCGCCGCACCGGCCGCGGCCGCGCCTCCCCGCGCCGACCTGGTCGTCATCGCCACCGCCCCGCGCAACGAGGTCGTGGACGTCGGCGGTGGCGCCACCGTCGTTGTGGACGTCCGCAACGGCGGCAACAGGCCGTTGGCGGACGTGACGCTGACCTTCACCATGCCGTCCGGCGCGGACTTCACCGACGGCAACTCCACGCCCGCCGGCTGGCAGTGCGACTTCCGAGTGAGCCGTACGTGCACCTACGGCGCGCTGGCCGCGGGGGCGAGCGCGCCACAGCTCCGCTTCGACTTCTACTTCCCGCCCGCCGCACCCGGTACGACGGCCGCGGTGACGGTGACCGGTACGACCACCAGCACCGAGAGCACCACCGCCAACAACACCGCCACCGGACCGATCACCTACATCCGGGGGGTGGCGGACGTGGAGGTGACGGGTGTAGGTGCTCCCGCGCAGGTGATCACCGGGGACACCGTCGACATCCGGGTGGACGTCCGGAACACCGGCAACATGACGGCCGAGGAGGTCTACGTCACGGTCCCGATCCCCACGGGCTTTGCCCGGCAGACCGAGGACATGAGCACGGGCTGGGACTGCGTGGTCGTCGAGGACCCCGCCACCGGCTCCGCCTGGCGGTGCACCCGCTACCAGATCGTGGCCGGGTACAGCGCCGACACGCTCCACCTCACCGCGACGGTGACCTCGGCGCAGCCCGGTGCCGCCTGGGCCGTGGTGGCGCGGGCCAGCACCAACGTGCCCGAGGACGACCTCACCGACAACGAGGGTCGGACGGACGTCGCCGTCGTCGAGGCCGCCACGGTCAGCGGCATCGTGTGGCAGGACGCCGACCGCGACGGGGTGCGCGACGTCGAGGAGTCCGGGGTGACCGGTGCCGGCACGTGGGTCTCGGTCAACCCCGCTGACCAGACCCTTCCGGCGGTCGCCGGCACGCGGGGCGCGGACGGCACGTGGACGGCGCGGGTCCGTCCCGGCACGTACTCGGTGGTCATCAGCATCGACAAGCCGTACCTCTTCATCGACTCCGTCGACTCCGACCTGGCCTCGTACGACAACGCGTACCCGTACAGCAGCCTGGGTTACAGCGACACCCTCGTCCTCGCGGCCGGGGATGCGGCGGTGGTCGACGCCGGCGTGGTCACCTCCTGACGGTCCGGCGCCGCGTTCCGCGCCCCACGGAGGGTGCGGAACGCGGCGCGGCTGGAACTGTCGTCAACCTTTGGTTGACGGCGTCGCATCGTCAACCTATGGTTGACGAATGACGGATCCCGTGCAGATGAGCAACCCCGTACGCCTCGACGACCTGATCCAGGGGATCAAGAAGGCGCGTCCGGACGTCCTCGACCAACTCGCCGACGCGGTCGTCGTGGGCGAGCACCTCGGCGACGTCGCCGACCACCTGATCGGCCACTTCGTCGACCAGGCCCGCCGCTCCGGCGCGTCCTGGACCGACATCGGCCGCAGCATGGGGGTCAGCAAGCAGGCGGCGCAGAAGCGCTTCGTCCCCAAGCCCACCGACCCGCCCCTGGACCCGCAGCAGGGCTTCGCCCGGTTCACCCTGCCCGCCCGCAACGTGGTGATGATGTCCCAGGAGGAGGCGCGCGCGGGCGGGCACACCGAGATCCGCCCGGAGCACATCCTGCTGGGCCTGCTCGCCGAGCCGCAGGCGATCGCCGCGCAGGTGATCGTGGCGGCAGGCGTGCCGCTGGAACGGGTACGGGAGGCCGCGACGGCCGCGCTCCCGCCGTCGTCCGGCGGCGAGGTGCCGGCGCTGATCCCGTACGACGTGTCGGCGAAGAAGGTGCTGGAGCTGACCTTCCGGGAGGCGCTGCGCCTCGGGCACAACTACATCGGCACCGAGCACATCCTGCTGGCCCTGCTGGAGCAGGAGGACGGCGACGGCGTGCTCACCGGGCTCGGCGTCGACAAGGCCGCCGCCGAGACGGCGGTCGCCGAAGCGATCCAGGCCGCCGTGCGGGCCGCCAGGGAGTGAGCGTCAGGGCGCGGCAGGGAAGCCGTACCGGGCGGCGTGCTCCGGGTCGGCCGGATCGATCTGGCGGATCCCGGCGTCGGCGAGGCGCTTGTTGACCTCGTCGAGCCGCTCCCGCACCAGCCGGGCCTCCTCCTCGGTGACCCGACCCCGGTGCGGCCTGCCCGCGTGCTCGATGGTGCCGTAGTCGACCTTCTCGGCCGCCCTGCGGGTCTTCGGCGGGCGGACCCGCTCGGCGGTCCTCAGCAGCTGCGCCATCGGCACGTCGGTGGCCATCGCGTCGAACTCGCTGGCGGTCAGCACCACGCGGCGCGGCTCACCCCCGCCGTGGCGGTCGTGGATCTCCACGACCGCCACGTCCAGAGCGGCGTCGTCGATGCCCTCCACCTCCACCGGGGTGGCGTCCAGCTGCACGGGCCCGGCCACCAGGTCCGGGTGCTCCAGGACGACGACACGGACCACCTCGTCGTCGGTCGCCAGGACCGTGCCGCTGAAGTCGGAGACGTGGATCGTCTTCTTGCCCATGCGCGGAACTTCTCCTGTCGTAGGCCCGGTTGAGGACCACAAGACGTTACCCGACAGGTGTGCGAAAGCCCCGGTGGGTCGGTGCCGGTGTGTCGCGCGACCCGGGTCAGCGCGGGTTGAGGTGGCGGCGCGAGGAGACGCCGGCGGGCAGTCTGTTCAGGTCGCTCCAGGAGAGCGCGGACGCGCGGTTGCCCCGGTGCGGAGACGACTGCGCCGGGAACCGTCCCGAGGACCCGGAGGTCTGCGGCCAGAGCTGCTCGGGGTCCTGCTGGTAACGGTCGTTCGGCTGATTCGGCATGAGCCTACCGTCCCAAAGGAAGTTGTACATGTATGGAAATAGATATGACGGTCGATCGATGTCTCAGGTTCCGGGGACCGGCAACCGGATCTCGAATCGGCATCCGTCACTGACGTTGCGTACCGATACCCGCCCGCCGTGCGCCTCAACCAGCCCGCGCACGATCGCGAGGCCCAGGCCGCCGGAGCCGGCCACCGCGCCGTTGCCCGGTCCCGGCGTACGGGCGGGCTCGCCCCGGAACGCCACGTCGAAGAGCCGGGGCAGGTCCGCCTCCGGGATCCCGCCGCACGTGTCGGCCACCGCCAGCCACGCGGTGTCGGCGTCGCGGCCACCGTCCACCCGGACCGTGCCGTCCGACGGGGTGTAGCGGACGGCGTTCAGCAGCAGGTTGCCCACCACCCGGGCCAGTTCCGGCTCGCTGGCGAGCACGGTGGGCCACCCCGAGTGTGCCGCCTCCAGCCGGATCCGCCGGGCCGCGGCCAGCGGCGCCGTGCTGGCCAGCGCGTCCGACACCACGTCGCCCAGCGGCACGGCCGACACGGACAGCCGCAGCGCGCCCGCGTTGATCCGGGACAGCTCGAACAGGTCGTCCACCAGGCGGGTCATCCGGTCGGTCTCGACCCGGATGCGGCGGTGGTACTCGTGGACCGTCTCGGGGTCGCGTACCACCCGGTCCTCCAGCGCCTCGGCCATCGCCCGCAGCCCGGCCAGGGGGGTGCGCAGGTCGTGCGACACCCACGCGACCAGGTCGCGGCGTCCCTGCTCGATGTGCCGCTCGCGGCGACGGGCCTGGTCGGCCCAGACGGCGGCGGCGGCGAGCCGGCGACCGAAGAGCCACCCGACGGCGACGCTGACCACCGCCGCCGCGGCGACGGTGATGAGGACGACGTCCCGGTCGTGGGCGGAGAGGAACATCGCCTCGGCGACCGCGGCCACGCCGGCGGCCACCGCGGTCACCGCCAGGGCCAGCAGGGCGACGACGTGGGTGGTGATGGACCGGCCGCGTAGCAGCCGCAGACCGGCCGCGCCGACGCCGCCGACGCAGAGCGCCGCGCCGAGGGCGTACGCGAAGATCAGGGCGAGGTCACGCACGGGCCGACTCGTAGCGGTAGCCGACGCCCCACACGGTGACGATCCGCCGGGGCTGCGCCGGGTCCGCCTCGACCTTCTCCCGCAGCCGCCGGACGTGCACGGTCACCGTGGACTGGTCGCCGAAGCTCCAGCCCCACACCCGCTCCAGCAGCTCCGCCCGGCGGAACGCCCGGGCCGGATGGCGCATCAGGTGCACCAACAGGTCGAACTCCCGCAGTGTCAGCACCAGCTCGCGTCCGTGCAGCCGAGCCACCCGGGGGCCGGTCTCGACCTCCAGGCCGTCGTCGACGAGCACCTCCGGCGGGGCGTCCACCGGTTCGCCGCCGGTCCGCCGCAGCACCGAGCGGACCCGCAGCACCAGCTCCCGGGGGGAGAAGGGCTTGCTGAGGTAGTCGTCCGCGCCCAGTTGCAGGCCGAGGATCCGGTCGGCCTCGTCGCCGCGCGCGGTGAGCATGATGACGGGTACGCCGTCCGGCCGCGTCCGCAGCCGCCGGCAGACCTCCAGCCCGTCCACGACCGGCAGCATCAGGTCCAGCACCACCAGGTGCGGCGGGTCCGCCGCGACGGCGGCCAGAGCGGCGGCGCCGTCCCCGACGTGCGTGACCCGGTAACCGGCGTGCTCCAGGTAGCGACAGACCACGTCGCTGACCGTCCGGTCGTCGTCGACGACCAGTACCCGCTGCGTCACCGGGCACCTCCCTCGTGGCGGCCAGCCTAGCCATGCCGCCCGCCGGGAGGTGTTGCCTGTTCCTTACGGCTGCGCGGGCGCTGGGAACGGTACGCCGACTTTCGCGTTCGGGCGTACGGTGATCACCGGAAGGCCGGCCCGGCGCGACCGTGGCGGAGAGAAGGGGAGTCGATGCTCGACCGGCGGCTCCACCTGCACCTGGCGACCTGGCTGGGCCAGTGGCCGGCCGGGCCGGGCCTGCACGTCGTCGGGACCCACCGGCGTGCCCGGCCCGCCTGGGACGGCCGGCTCCGGCCCGCGATCGCCGTCACCGCCGGTGCGAGCACCGTGCTCTCCGTGCCACCGGACCGGGTGGCGGTGGTCCGCGACCTGGCCCGGGGGCCCGCCCGGCGGCTGTTACCCGGGCTGCCCGCGGCGGTCGGCCACGCGGGGTGGGCGGTGCACGACGACGTGTTCCGGTGGAGTGTCGCGCCCGCCCCGCTGTCCGAGGTGGGCGAGTGGACCGCCCCGACGGCTCCCGGCCTGCCGTCCTGGCTGCGGCTCTTCGACCGGCCGGTGCTGGTGGTCCGGGACGACCGGGGCAGGTTCCTGGCCGGCGTGGGGGTCAAGCGGCACGACGCGTACGGCCGGGAACTGGCGGTGGGGACGGCGCCCGCGGCGCGCAACCGTGGCCTCGCCCGACGGCTGGTCGCGCAGGCCGCCCGCCGGGTCCTCGACGAGGGTGGGATCCCCACCTACCTGCACGACCGCCGCAACGCCGCATCCGCCCGGGTGGCCGAGGCCGCCGGCTTCCCGGACCGGGGATGGCGGTCGTACGGGGTCTATCCGAGCTGACCGGCGGGTGCCCGGCCCACCGGGAACGGACGACGGGGCTGCGGACCGTGGACCCGAGCCGGATCCACGGCCCGCAGCCTTCCCCCCAGGTCCCCGTACGGCGCGGGCGCCGGCCGCCGCGCGTACCGATCACGCTACGTATTCGCATGGTCGTCGGCAAGATGCCACGAGGCTCGTCATCGTGTCGAAAAGCGGACTTGACCTGCGGCGTAGCGGCGAAGCCGCCGAGCTGGCCGGAGTGACGCTGGGTGTGAGGAGGCGCCCGGGACCGGCAACGGCCTCGGCTGGCCCCGGCCGGTGCGGCCCGATATGGTCGGTGCACGTCGACGGCGCGTCGCCCCGGCGCATCTTGACGGTGAGGCGGTCATGAACGTGGGGAATGTGGACCCCGGGCGCGTGACCGTGCGTCCGACGGGTGAGGTGGACATGTCCACCGTTGACGACCTCGACGCCGCGCTCACCGAGGCGCTGGGGCGGCCGGGGCTCTCCGAGGTGGTGGTGGATCTCGCCGACGTCGGCTTCCTCGACTCCAGTGGCGTACGCGTGCTGGTCCAGGGTGTTTCGCGGGCCCGGGAGCGCGGTGTGACGCTGCGCGTGACCGACCCGCAACCGCTGGTCGCGCGCGTCCTGCGGATCACCGCGGTCGGGCCGATGCTCGGCTTGGACGACAACGCCGGACACCCGGACGGGCGGGGCTGGCGCGGGCTCGACTGACCCGGCGCCGACCGCCGGCCTGCGGCGCCGGCCGCTCAGGGCTCGCTGCCCTCCGCCGCGGTGGCGGACCACTCGATCAGCATCAGGGTGGCGTCGTCGCCGGAGAACGCGGCATCCCGGTGCGCGGCGACCGCATGGGTCAGCCGCCGCAGGATCTCCGCGCCGGGCAGCCCGGAGGTGATCTGCCGCTCCGCCAGGTCGGCGAGGCGCGACAGGCCGAACATCTCCCCGGCGGCGTCCCGGGCCTCGGTCACCCCGTCGGTGTGCAGCAGCAACCGGTCGCCCGGCTCCAACTGGGCCTCGGCCACCGCACCGCGCTCGTCGCCCAGGCCCAGGGGGAGCCGACGGGCGCCGGTCAGCGTCCGCACGGCCCGGCCCCGACGCAGGACGACCGGCGGCGGGTGCCCGGCTTCGACGTACCGGAGCAGGCCGGTCCGCGTGTCGAACTCGGCGAGCACGCCGGTGACGAACCGGGAGTCGGACCACGTACCGGCGATCGCCTCGTCGATTGCGCGGGCGGTCGCGGTCAGGTCCGCGCCGGCCCGCCGGGCGGCCCGCAACGTGCCCAGGGCCACCGAGGTGGTGAGCACCGCCGGCAGGCCGTGCCCCACGCCGTCGAGGATCGCCAGCGAGATGGTCCCGCCGTTCAGCGCGTAGTCGAAGGCGTCACCGCCGACCGCGTACGCCGGTTCGAGCAGGGCGTTGATCGTCGTGTCGGCGGTGGCGAACGTCAGCGGCGGCAGCAGGTTCCAGAGCAGTTCGGCGGACACCTCCATCGGGCGGCTGCGCCGCGCCCGGTGCAGGCAGTCGCCGTAGCTGCTCTTGCCGGTCACCAGATGGCCGACCAGACCCGCGATCAGCCGGCAGCCGTCCCACAGCGTCTCGTCGGCGAGGTCGGCTCCGGCGGGCGGGAACACCTCCAGCAGACCCAGCCGGTCGGTGCCGTTGACGATCGGCACCCAGAGCCGGGGCGGCGGGCCGTGCCCGACGTGCACCTCCACCTGCGTGAAGGCGCGACCGGCGAGGCTGCTGTCGATCGACAGCGGCTCGGCCGGGGGGCCGCCCGACCCCGGCAGCGGCCGCAGGGTCCGCTGCTCCACGTCGACCAGGTAGAGGGTCGACGTGACGCCCAGCGGCCGGAGCACGTCGTCGACGGCCACCGGAAGCTCGTCGGGCGGCAACCGGTGCGACCGGGAGACGAGGTCGGCCAGGGCCCGGTGCCAGGGATCGCTCGCGCTCATCCCGCCGGGATACCCGCCCCGGGCCGGTCCCACGCCGCCCGCTCGTCAGCGGGCCAGGCCGAGCACCTCCGCGGCGGCGCGGCCGTTGGCGTGGCTGGCGCCGTACGTGGTGACGAAGGCGCGGACACCGGTCGGCCGCCAGCGCGCCGGCCAGCCCATCTCGCTGCTCCAGATCACGGTTGGACCGGGTCAGCTCCTCGGCCTGCTTCTGGAGCTGACTGTTGACCCACTCGATCCGCTCGCGCGCCTCGCGTACCT